>CAYONQ010000088.1:0-9827 GCA_964405375.1 uncultured Pirellulales bacterium | reverse complement strand
GAGTTTCGGCGTCAGATTCTTGTTCATAACTTCCTCATTCAAAGGCTGGTTAATAGTGATTGGTTAAATGGCTGCCGGTTAAATCCACTCTCCGACCACCGGGTATCAGTTACCAGTTAACCATTTTTATCTTTAGACAGGTTTTTCCCAATCGCTGAGGAGGCAACTTTTATTTTCGTATTATTCGACTCGTCGATTTTCAGGGTAACCTCATCGCTCTTGATATCCACGATGGTTCCGATGATTCCGCCGATTGTCTGGACCCTGTCGTTTTTTTGCAGCGACTGGACCAGTTGTTTGCGCTGCTGTTTTTGTTTTTGAGGCCCTCTAAAAAGCAGAAAATACATCACCACGAACATCAAGACGAGAAAAATCCACGAGGAACCTCCAAATGGCCTTCGTTGTGGAGTTACAGGTGCAGCATTGGGGTCGGATGCAACCGTCGTTACCGCTTCACCCTGCTCGGTAAACGGCTCTGAAGTGATGCCTAAAAGGGCGTTTTCACTCGGGGACTGAGCTAAAATCCATATATTGTCCATTTTTATTTTCCCTTCGTAAATCGAGTATTGTAATTGGCAACTGATTATTGATAAGATGTTAAATTATCAGTTATCAATAATCAATAATCAATTTTTTTTAACTCTTCCGCCGCCCAGCGGTCGAATTCCTTTTCTTTAATGGCCTGTCTTATCTTCGCCGTCAGCCGTTGGTAAAACCTCAGGTTGTGCAGCGACGTCATTATTGGCCCCAGCATCTCTCCGACGTTAAAGAAATGTCTTAATGCGGCCCTGCTGAAGTTCTTGCAGCAATAGCAGTCGCACCCCGGCTCGATTGGTTTGCCGTCTTCCGTATGGCTGCTGTTGCGGAGTCTCAAAGGGCCGTCCTCGGTAAAGGCGCAGGCGTTTCGCCCGTTTCGCGTCGGCAGTGTGCAGTCGAACATATCGACACCGGCCCTTACAGCGGCAATGATATCAGCCGGCATACCCACCCCCATCAGGTACCGCGGCTTATCAGCCGGCAGAAGCTGCGCCGTGTGCTCGACCGTCTTTATCATATTGTCTTGCCCTTCACCTACACTTAATCCACCGATGGCATAACCGTCGAAATCCACTTTAGTAAGCTCCGCCGCACAATACGTTCGAAGCGACAGATCTATCCCGCCCTGAACGATGCCAAAAAGCATCTGATTGCCGTTGGCGTGAGCATCTTTAGAACGCTTTGCCCAGTTAATGGTTCTTTCCACCGCTTGTTTTAATGGCGAGATCTCGCACGGAAAAGGCGGGCACTCATCGAAGCACATTATTATATCCGCGCCGAGACGGTTCTGGATTTGTGTCGCAATCTCGGCATTGATATATGTCTTCGCACCGTCTATATGGCTGGCAAACTCGACACCGTCGTCATCCACTTTAGTCAGAGAGCTTAGCGAGAAGATTTGATAGCCGCCGCTGTCCGTCAGTAGCGTCCCGTCCCAGCCCATAAACCTGTGAAGTCCGCCGAGCTTCTCGACCACCTCAACACCCGGCCGAAGCATCAAGTGGTAGGTATTGGCCAGAACAAGTCCGCAACCCGTCTCTTTGAGCTGCCGGCCGGTGATACCCTTTACCGCACCGCTGGTGCCGACAGGCATAAAAACAGGTGTCTCAACCTCGCCGTGAGCTGTGGACAACAAACCGCCCCGAGCAGCAGACTTGAAATCCTGATGGAGAATCTTAAACCTGTTCATTTCAATAGACACTTACAATCTTCGAACCCGGGTAGTAATAGAAAAGTATCTCTGCTGCGCTTTTCCCCTCTCTTGCCATCCCCTGTGCGCCGCATTGGCACATCCCTACACCGTGGCCGTAACCCCTGCCCGATAGAAATGCCCACGCCCCGGCCATATTGACGATTTGACAGATTGTGCTTCTTAACTTATTGCCCGTCGGGTCGATTGTCAGACGTAAATCCTCAGCCCGCAAAAAACCGCTTTCACCGCTTGAGCCCGTGAGCTTAACCAGAGTTAATCGAGAAAAGTTCCCATAGTTACTTTGCTTGGCCGGTGTAATATTTTTTACTTCGCCGAGCGACTTTAGCTTCGGGTAGTTTTGTAAAACCTTGTTTGTAACATCTTTTTTATCGAACTGCACCATAGGCCAGAAGAAAAAGCTCGGCTTTGCAACATTCTTGCAATATGGGCAAGCTACACCGACCAGCGGCGCAAAGGAATCGCCGAATACCTTGCTGCTGTTTTCGGTATGGCCGCCGCACGTCGAGCTGTAGTAGGCGGGAAATAGCTCGTATTGCATATTCGCATCGCCTTTCCTGCAGACCAGTACCTGGCCCTGTGTTTGATTAACGGCCTTCCAGACACGCCCCGATTCCGCCTTGACGCCGAGATAGACCTGGTTCGCCGCTGTCGGCCTGACATCCCAGCGGCGATTGCTGCCGAAGCGGTTTTTGATGTACAGACAATATGTCCTTGCGGCAATCGCCTGGGCCTTCAATGCCGCCGGCTCCCAGTAATCGGGCATCTCCGCACCTATTACACCCGCCAAATATGGCTCGAGCGGAACGAGGTTTACCGCATCGAAGCAATTACCGTCAGGATTGACGATGAGTTTTAATTTGCCGCGATACTCATCGCCGTTCAGGTTGAAGATATGTGGGCTGTCAGGGGCAATAATTACTTCGTTACCTGTAAAACTACGACCGGCGATGGCGATTTCTGCCCCGGATATACCGACATTTAACGGCACGTCGGGTTGGTAAAAACGGGCCTGTGTGCTCTGACCCTCAGAATCTGAAACCGTGAATGATGTGGTGCATTTCAGCGTACAACTGCTGACATCGTCAAGCAGCAGAACCCTCACCCAGAACCGCTGCTCAATGTCCATCTGCGGAGTCGGCCTGACAAGCTGTCTTTCTACACACCCGAAAATCGTTATCAGCCACAACGACAAAGCTATCCTCAGACAGCCTACAAAGCATAACCGATAGCGAGCAGAGAGTCGTATTTTTAATGTCGAGTCTTTAATTTTGAGCTCTTAATCCAGGCTTCGAAGTGATAATCCCACCTTGCCGATGGCTTTTTTGACTTCGTTCAAGCTCGTTACCCCGAAGTTTTTAACGCCAAGCAGCTCGGCGTCCGTTTTGCGTATCAAATCACCAACCGTGCAAATGTTGAGCTTTTGCAGACACCTTCGAGCACGAACCGTCAGTTGAAGTTCATCCACGGATTTGCTCACGAGCTGCTCATCTTTATCTTCGTCCTCCTCTGCAGGATACTCAGCGAGTTCCGCCGAGGTGAGCTGTTTTTCCTTCAGAGCCATCCCGAGATGCAGGTTCCTTGATTCGAGAATTACCTTGATTTCACTAAGGGAGGTTTCGCCGAAGTTTTTGTAACTCAAAAGCTCGACCTCGGTGATATTTAAAAGGTCGCCAAGTGTGTTGAGGTTCATTTTCTTCAGGCAGTTCCTGCTGCGCACCGAAAGCTCAAAATCAGATATCGGCGTCTCGAGAAGTTTGGTTTTATAGTCCTTTTTCTTTTGTTTTTCCTCGTCGTAAAACATCGTCTTTGAGCTTTCGATGTCTTTCTTGAACATAAGTGCTCTTTGATGATTTGGATGGTGCTGCAGAACCTTATCGACACAGCGACAGGCCTTGTCGAACTGTCCCGCGTCTTCATAAAGCACCGCCAGGTTCATCAGGGCGCTTACATAAACAGTACCGGTTGAGACGATTTGCTTGTAGTAGTCGATGGCCGCCTCTTCATCGCCGGATAAATCACACCGATAAGCCAGATGAAAAAGGGCTCTTTGGTGATTCGGCGATAACTCTAACGCCGTTTCGTAGTTGTCCATCGCCTCCTCGTAGAGACCCTCGGCCTCTCGAAAACGACCAAGCTGATAGTGATATTCGGCGCTAACCTTCTCAAAATTCGCACAGCTCTTGAGCTCCTTGGCCACCGCCTCAAAATCCCCCGCCTGCCGATACGTGGCCGCCTTCTCCAGCGTTATGTTTAATGTATCGGCGCCGTAATCGAGACTTTTATGCAGATTCTTGATTGCCTCCTCGAATTTGTACATTCGCCGAAGGGCGAAGCCCAGGTATATGAATTTTTCTTTGCAGTCCTTTGCCTTTTCAAGTTTCTCAACGGCCTCGGCGGCTTTGCCGAGAATAAAAAGCCCGATTCCTGTTGCCAAAACCGCCTTGCCCCCCGTCTTGGACATGTTTTCCTCCACCTCTTCGCTGAAGCTTATCCGTTCGCACTCCCCGCTGTGCACAAACTCGCTCAACTGCTCAAGTTCATTCATACCCGGCAGCTCCTCAGCGAACAAATCGATTTGACACTTTGTAATTGGTTCCATACGCTAACTTCCTTTCTCGTATTACCTGTCGCGTGGTACGTATAACTTATGGCGAAGAGGTATTATAGAGTGTGGGTGGAGATTTGCAATAGCTTTTTTGACCCCCCCGGCGGCTATACCTAAAAAATCCTTGTCCTTTATACGCTATTACTATATTATTGTTAGCTTTAAGGTCGTATGAGTATCTGAACGCCAATTTAGAAATAGCTTTTTGGAGACTGAAAAGTGGCTGATACCGGCAACATTCGTAACATTGTTCTATTGGGCCACGGCGGCGCAGGCAAAACCTCACTCGCCGAAGCGATGCTTCACGAAACCGGCGCAACAAACCGCCTCGGAAGCGTCGACGAAAAAACCAGCGTCTGCGACTACTACGACGAGGAAAAACTCCATCAGCATTCGATACAATCCGCCGTAGTTCACGTCGAGCACGCCGGAAAGCTGATTAACATCATCGACACGCCCGGCTATCCCGACTTCGTCGGACCCGCCATAAAGGCCATACCAGCCGCCGACACAGCACTAATCGTAATAAGCGCAGCAGCCGGAATAGAGACAAACACCCGCAAGCTCTTCAAACTCGCCGCAGACGCTAATATGCCCCTCCTTATTGTCGTCAATAAAATCGACGCCGAGAACATCGACCTTTCCGCCCTTGTAAAAGCCGTTCAGGAGACCTTCGGCCCGCACTGCCGCTGCGCCAATCTGCCCGCCTCGGACAGCGCATCCGTCATCGATTGTATCGAAAACGACGCCGGCGATTCGCCCCTGATGGACGTCGCCAAAGCACATACCGAGCTTATCGAGAGCGTCATTGAGGCCGACGATGCACTTATGGAAAGCTACCTTGCCGGCGAAGAAATCTCCACCGAAAAAATATCCTCCGTATTTGTAAAGGCACTGAAAACCGGAACGCTTATCCCCATAGTCTTCACAAATGCCCGCGGAGAAATCGGCGTAACCGAGCTTCTAAACATCTTTGTAAAATACACCCCGTCCCCGCTCGACGCCCAGCCCGCCAAAATCAAAGATGGCGACAAAATAACGGAATTGTCACCCGACCCTAAAGGCCCCTTGGCAGGACTGGTATTCCGAATCGCCTTTGACCCACGCTCGAATATGAAGTACTCCGCAATCCGCATATTTAGCGGCAAAATCACATCAGACACCAATCTCCTGCGAAACGATGAAAGAAAGGGCGTCCGGCCGGGCCATATCCTGAAACCGCAGGGCGGAGAAAACAATGAAATCGACGCCGGTATCGCCGGCGACATTATAACACTCGCAAAGGCAGAAGAACTCAAAATCGGAGACATCGTCCACGATGGTAAGGTCGCCGGCAGCTTCGAAACGCCCCCGGTGCCCGAGCCGATGTTCTCGCTTGCACTTGAGCCGGCCACAAGGGGAGACGAGCAGAAAATCACTACCGCGCTCGACAAAATGTGCGAGGAAGACCCCTGCCTGAAGATAACAAGAGGCCAGCAGACAAACGAGCTCGTCGCAAGCGGACTCGGCGATTTGCATCTGCGGGTTATGCTCGAAAAATTGGAAAACCGCTTTAAACTCTCGATAAATACCAAAGAGCCGAAGATTCCATACCGAGAGACTATCACCGCAAAGGCCGAAGGACATTACCGCCACAAAAAGCAGACCGGCGGTGCAGGACAATTCGGCGAAGTTTACCTCCGAGTAGAGCCTGCCGAACGAAATTCAGACCCGCCGCTCGATTTTAGCTGGGACATCTTCGGCGCCTCAATCCCGGGCCAGTACGAGCCTGCTGTGCGAAAGGGCGTCAATGAGGTAATGCAGGCCGGTGTCGTCGCAGGTTTTCCGATGCAGGACGTAAAAGTCTCAATCTACGACGGCAAGCACCACCCAGTTGACTCGAAGGAAATCGCATTCCGCGCAGCGGGAAGGGAGGCATTCGCTATCGGCGTTAAAGACGCAAAGCCCGTACTCCTTGAGCCCATCGTAGATATGGAGGTTACAATCCCCGCAGAGAATATGGGTGACATCACCGGCGATTTGGCCTCGAAGCGAGGCAGGGTCCTCGGCCAGGACATCCTGCCAGGAAATATGGTCGTCGTAAAGGCACAGGTCCCCTTGGCAGAGGTCACGCAGTATAACAGCCAGCTAAAGAGCGTTACCGGCGGACGTGGCAGCTACGCAATGACGCTGTCACACTACGAAGTCGTCCCCCCGAACGTCCAGCAGGCCGTCGTCGCTCAATACAGCAAGAAAAAGGAAAGCGAATAGTATTGCTTGACAATATATTTTGTGCTCCTGCTTGAAGGGGTATACGTATGCCGAAAACCAGGGTTAATCTCAATTCTTCTATGGCGTCTCGGCTGGTGATTATGTTTTCGTTAGTTCTCGCTGAAGTCGCAATTGCGCAAAACCGGCCTGCAAATGTAAAGGGGGCTAATGAAAAAGAATCAGCGGCTCTGGCTCTTGGAAGCGCAGAGAAAAACACTAAAGATGAGCAGTCCGGCATAAGTGCTGCTGAGCTGGTCCGGGCGGTTCGCGAAAGTGAAAACTGGATACACCGCATAGACAGCTTGCTCCTTCGACTTGAAAGCAAGTGGACAAGGCCGCCGGAAGCGATTGCTGCACGTCGAGCCGAGCTGAAAAGAAGGTTTCCTGACATAGACCCGACCCCGCAGCGCTTCCCAGAGCTAAAGCCAATCTCCACAGGGACCATCGAGTATGCATTTGACCAGCGACGGCTGCGGTTTCTGCGGGATGAGCTTGGCCAGCGCGGGCTGACGATATGGGACGGCAGGCAGGGTATGGCACACTACAAATATTTCACTCACCAGCAGGAAACTTATGCCCTGTTCAATACGACGGAAAAGATGGGTAAAACGTTCTTATTAGGTATGCCGTGGCCGAGGTCGCAGGCACATACGTTCTGGTGGACCCCTCTCCCTGCTAAGGAATTTTGGGAGGATTTCAGCGGTCATCTGGAAGACTTTGTGATAACCGACCGTGCCGGCTACCGCGGTATCGATTGTTACGTCCTGGAGAATAAAAATATCTTAGGTGGTCTAACCCGCAAATGGTACGTTGGCGTAAAGGACCGGCTTTTGTATGGAAATCTTCTCTCAACTCAAAGTGGCGAGCCCCAGCACGAATCCTGGACATTGGATTACCGGGAAATTACACCTGGCTGCTGGTTCCCGATGACTCAGGGTTCCGAATTTTATGAAGATAACGCTGACGGTGAAAGCTATTTACAGCACCGTCACGACCTCGAAGTGCTTGAGGTGCGAGTCAACGAGAAGCTGCCTGATGAATTATTTCAGATAGAGTTTAAGGATGGTGTCGATGTGGTGGACCATCGTTTCGGCGGCCTGGTCACCTATCCCTATAAAGCCGACCGGACGGACGAACAGTGGCAGGAAATTCGAGAAAAAGCCCGCAAGCGGGCCGACAGTGGCGATGAGGATAAGCGAGCCAGGGACGTTTTGATTGGCAAACCTGCGCCGCCTTTCCCTGAAAATGCCGAATGGCTCAACAGCAAACCGCTAACGTGGGAACAGCTTCGAGGCAGGGTTGTGATTTTAGCTTTCTGGGCCGAGTGGTGCGGCCCGTGCCGCGGAGAAATGCCGCCTATGAGCGACCTGCATAAGAAAAGCAAACAGTCGGCAATTTCCGTCATCGGAATCCACACACCAGGCAGCGAAATCGAAGACATCACGGCGCTGATGAAGAAGTATGACCTTCACTGCCCCGTCTGCATTGATGCCCCCCGTCCGCCGGACGGTAAAGGGTTTGGCGCTATGTCAAGCCGCTGCGGCGTTGACGGAATCCCTTACGCCTTCGTTGTTGATAAACAGGGAAATGTGGCTGGACACGCCTGGGGCGTCGGTGATATTATTGCTTTGGCCAATGAACTCGTTAAGAAGTAGTTTAAAGGAAGGTTGGCACAAAAAACGAACAATGAACTACGAACTATGAACTAACGTTAACCCCAAGAGGAGAATACTATTATGGACCTGATTGTCGATAGTGTAGATGTATGGGCCGCAAGCGTTAAAGACAAACCCGGCCGCTTGGCCCGGGTACTCGCAGGCCTAAGCGAGGCCGGTGCAGACCTTGACTTCATCATCGCCAGAAGGGCGCCGGAAAAGCCCGGCACGGGTGTGGTCTTCGTAACCCCGCTCCGCGGCGACAGGGAAGTCTCCGCCGCCGCAACCCTGGGATTCAACCTCACCAACAGCATCCATTCGGTACGCATCGAGGGAGACAATAAGCCCGGCGTTACAGCCGAATTGACACAAAAGCTCGCCGCAGAGGGGCTAAACCTCCGGGGACTCTCAGCCGCGGCAATCGGACCAAGGTTCATCCTTTACATTGGCCTGGACACTGCTGAAGACGCCGCAAAAGCCGCCGACATCCTCCGGAACGCATAGCAGCTAACCCTGACGAAAGGTATTTGTTGAACGCTCGATGCTTGTCATTCCCGCAAAACCTGTGCCCGCGAAAGCGGGTAGCAGAAATCCAGGATTATTTAGCCCCGCAATTCTTGTCCTGACCGCGGCAGTTTACCCTGAACCAAAGCGAAGGGAGGGGTCCAACCCCGATTCACGAAAATAAAAAAATTCAAAATATCCGTTAATTTTTATAGTTTTCCTTCGATAATATAAGATTGCAGGAGGTCGTTTTTTAATTTTTTTTTGGCCTGTATAAAAAATTCAGATAGGAGCATATCATGTTCAGAGCAAAAGACATTATGACCAAAGAAAATATAATCAGCGTAAAAGAAGACACACCTGTTTATGAGGCCGTGCAGCTTGCTGTGGAGCATGGTATATCCGGCATGCCCGTGGTCGATGACGATATGATTCTGGTGGGGCTTGTTTCAGAAAAGGACCTGCTCAGATTGTTCCGTGAAAGGCAGGACGCTGAAAATAAAACAGTGAGTGACTTTATGACACAACCCGCAATTCGCTTCGATGAAGAAGAAAGTTTGGTCGATATTTGCGATTTTTTGATGAGGAATATTTTTAGAAGAGTCCCCATCACATCAAAACAAAAACTGGTTGGCATAATCAGCATAAGAGACAGCCTGAGACATATCCTGGAGCTAAGGGGAAAAAATAATCTTGACCAGGCCAGGAAGAACATAAGATAGAAGATCGAATTGCTCCACCGTCAGGTGTCCTACGGAGATGCTTGTCATTCCTGCGAAACCTGCCTGCCCTCGTATGCCGTAAGCGGGGGTCCCAGCAAAAGCAGGAAGCGGCAATCCACGCCTGGGGTTATCTGGCTCTCCTGTTCAACTTTCAACTTTCTCCGCGGAGCCTGCCCTCGAATGCCTGCCCCTGCATGCTTTAGGCAGGGGTCGTTGTCGGGGGGCGGCCCGCCCCGTACTTCTTCCAACTCCTGCTTTTGTGCAGACCTTGACCGCCCTGGTCTTCATAAATTCAAGTTTTTCAGCAATTTCACACATTATCCCGACCCAATTGGAACAGG
>CAYONQ010000087.1:0-10192 GCA_964405375.1 uncultured Pirellulales bacterium | reverse complement strand
AGGGATGCAAAGTATTGTTTTCCCAATTGCCGCAATTTGGATGTTGGTTGCAATGATAATTGCAGTTAGGCAAGCTCTTGATTACAGCAGTACACTCCGGGCCATAGGGGTCTGTGCCATCGGTTGGATTGTTCAAATTGTACTGTTTGTGTTATTGTTTTCTATTTTCGGTGGCCCTGCAGGGTAAGCGGCTGGCCCGCAGAACCTCACAGGATAGCGATGCGCACGGCCTTCAAATAAGTTTATATGGTGGTATCTAAACCAGGCGATTCGTTGTTAGAGTCACCACTGCCCCACAACTCGTTGTAGAGGGCAAGAAATTTCTCATAAGCTGAGCCATTACCGTTAGGCTCGGACAATTCGGGAAGTACTTCAACCTCGCTGAGGCTTTGGGTTAGTTCGTCCAACGCTACCAGGAAGACAGAATTCAACTCCTCGATAAAAGTCGACACAAAAATCTCAAACGCAGAAGGCGAATCCACAGGTGGTGTGTCCGCTTCATCTTCGCCATCTTCTCCGTTTGTTGCATCAGCGCCAGCGGTTTCCGGCCCCCCATCATCAACCGATACTGCAGGTGTTTCTGGTATTTCATTTATCGTTGGTGACACAGGCGATTTTAGAGAATCGGCCAGTCCCGTAAGAGTCGACCGCAAATTGGTTACCAGTGTAAGCAGTGTATCCTTCGACTGATTCTCAAATCTCAGCAGTTCATTCACCTTTTCGGAGGCATCACCCACAATCTCTTCCTGCTCTTGCGTTAGTCCATCAGAAGCTGTGGCCTCTTCAACATTTGCGGAGGCAATATCTGCAGAGGTCTCCTGAGGTGCTGTCGGCTCTTCAGTGTAATTGAGAAGTTCTGTCAAGTTTTGCCCGATAGATTCCAGAAGCCCTGCATTGTCCTCGATGACGCCCTGAAGCTGTTCTTGCTCGATGGCCTGCAATGCTTCAAAGTGGTTGATACGAAGACGTACGTCAGAGACGCCTTTGAAATGACCCTCAAGCAAATTACGGATGACACCCGTGAGTTCTGTGGACTCATTGTCCTGTTGTTCGGTGGCTTCGGGGATTTCGCTGCTTGGAGGTTGCTCCTGAGAGGCTTCTTCTACAGATGGTTCTGTTGGAGGGGCTGTTTGGGTTTGATTAATACTGGTTATTCCTGAAATTACTCCATTAACTTCCATAAGTTAGCTCCTCAAAATGCACCAGGATACGTCCTTGTAATCTTATCATCGAACAAAAGTCCAAAAACTTAAGCAGAATCTCACAGGATAGCTCTCATAGCCACTTTACGGCCATAGAACAGCCCATCTGGTCTTGGTGGTAGTTATTACAACCTATTTTTCAAAATCCGCCTAAAACAGCTCTTTTACTCCTCGGCTTGCCCTGTTAGAAGTAAGGTGCCGGACCCCGTATGGACTTCTAATGGGGCCTCGGTGCGATGATGTTGACAAGGAAACGCAGAACATAAATAGCCATTCGCCGCAGACAATTTCTCCCCCACTTCCTAAATCCCACCCTCACCTGCCCCAGAACACCTTTATCTGGCGTTATCCAGAACCCAGTTTTTTCTACTTTCTACTCTCGGTTCTCTACTTACTCCGCTTCGGCCGCCTGCCCTCCGCCTCGTTGGCTATCTCATCAGGGCTACTTCACCGGGGCATCTCATCGGGGTCATTGCGAGCGCAGCGCGGCAATCTAAAAATGTTTAGCCCTCCAACCCGTCTTTCGTGGTTGGGGGGGTATCTTTCGATGCGGATTTTCCCCCATCTCGCAAACTACCTTAACTGCTCTCTTGTTCCACTTTACCACGATGAAATGCGACAGTTTACCCTGCCTGCCCCGTGAGATGTGCCTGCCCTGTGGGATGTGTCGTTTACTATCCCATCGGGGTCTTTTACTATCTCATCGGGGTGAGATACTTACATTACGAGATGCCTTCGACGTTCTCTTCTGAACCGCCTTTGGACTGCTTCAAACGAACATAACTTTTATCTCATCAGGGCATTTCATCGGCCTTCTACTTTTCCCCCCACCGCCTGCCCGCGCTTTTGATTGAACTCCCGATGTCTCACGCAATACAAAAATGTTTAGCCTCGTTGCTTGCGACGGGGGCAATTCTTATCGCCGGCACAGCAACGCTCAAGTCCTTCCCAAAAAATTTCGGCGCAAATCTCTTTGCCCAATCCAAAAATGATTGTTATAATCACATTTCGAAAGGAGACTGATGCCGAATGGAATCACGCACAATCCAACTAACACCAGCAGCCCATAAATACGGCAATTTATACCTTAGTCGCTGCGGTGAGAATTTTTTCCCAGAAGATTCATTTGGTGAGACTTCAGCCAAAAAGGGCACTGGTAAACCTGTTACCCTGAGGATTTATGGCTTGGAAACAACGATACATACTGATATCCCAAAAGACAAAAAGATTTTCAGGCGAAGAGCTTGGGTAAAAAAGTTTGTGCGGTATCATAAGCTCCGCCCAGATGATAGAGTAAAGATTAACCGGATTAATGAGACCACATACGAGATCATTCCTGATAACAACCACGGGACACTAACTTCGAAACAACAATTAATAGAAATAAGCGAAGACAAGAAGGAAACTCGCGAAGAAAGCAGTATTGGGATATATGGAACTGCTCATAAGCCAACTATGGGCAGTGAGGTCACGCCTGATACACCACTAGAAAATTTGAATCTAAATTGGCGTGAGAAAGATCTACCTGAAAGGGAGAGGACAAAACACGTTCATCGAC
This sequence comes from uncultured Pirellulales bacterium, assembly GCA_964405375.1. Taxonomy (GTDB): domain Bacteria; phylum Planctomycetota; class Phycisphaerae; order Sedimentisphaerales; family Anaerobacaceae; genus CAYONQ01. The sequence continues at coordinate 7,432 of CAYONQ010000087.1, read as the reverse complement.
TACATTCATATCTTGGGAAATATGTTCCCCAGCTAGTTGAGGTATTTCTGCGGAAATTTTTTGCTCCAGGGCAAACAGTTCTAGATCCTTTTGTCGGTTCAGGCACCACATCAGTTCAAGCAAATGAACTTGGGATAAACTCAATAGGTTATGATGTGTCAGCTTTTAATATTCTTCTCGCTCGCGTGAAAACAGCTAAATATGATTTGACAAAAACTCGCAAGGACGTTTTGGATATCTTAAAAAGGGTTCAATTAGCAACCCAGACCTATAAAAGACATCAAAGTCTTTTTGCCGACGAGTTGCCCAAAGCACTAAAGGAGCGTCCTCGTGATACAGATAATCAATATCTTAAAGAATGGTTTGCTCCTCAGGCTTTACGAGAATTACTAACTTATCGTTACTTTATCGAGAATGGCGAATATGATAACCGTGATCTATTAAAAGTTATACTTTCGCGCTCGGCGCGTTCCGCACGGCTTACTACTCACTTCGACTTAGATTTTCCTAAGCGCCCACAAAAAAAATCCTACTGGTGTTACAAACACTCTAGGATGTGTTCACCTACTAAGGAAGCCTTCAAATTCTTGCACCGCTATAGCCTAGATACGTTAAGGCGAATTGAGGAATTTGCCCGTTTGCGCACAAGCGCTTCGGTGAAACTTTATCATGGTGATAGCCGTAGAATGAAAATTCCACCCATAGATGGAGTTATTACGAGTCCACCTTATGTTGGCCTAATTGACTACCACGATCAACACGCTTACAGTTATCATCTACTAGGGTTGAAGAAAAATTGCCACAATGAGATAGGACCAGCCTCTAAAGGAAAAAGTGATGAAGCAAAGAGGCAATACAGTCAGGATATAGTTCTGGTTTTCCGGCAGGTGTTAGACGCAATGCCATCCAGAGGATACCTCATTGTAGTTGCAAATGACCAAGCTAATTTATATGGTGAAATAGTAAACCATCTCGGCGTTGACGTGGAGGCAATTGTCAAACGCCATGTTAACCGGCGAACAGGCAGACGTGCCGGCAATTTTTATGAATCAGTGTTTATCTGGAGAAAACATTGAGGATTGAAAATGGCTAATGGCAAAAAGATGAAGGCAGCGATCCAATCTGTCATCAAAATGATGATGGACAGGGTCATGGAGAAGGTTCTTATAACAGACCCCTTCATAAAAGAGACGCATCACGCCAAAAAACCTCTTTATGCTGCACTTGTGCCAGACGAGATATTTAAAGGTTCTCACTTTGAAAGAAGGTTTGTAACCCCATTTGGTAGTGCATGGGAGAAGCTGGCCATAGTAGCTGCTAATGAAGGTCTGGGGTATGGGGTTCAAAGCTACACAATCCAAGGAAAAGTTAAATCTGAGCGGCTGAGGCGTATTACGGAAATTCTTAACATGTTAGAACATGGCAAGAAAGGAAAAAAGAAGGTAAAGCCGGATTGGAAGACTGAATTAGCATATATTTTGGATGGTAAGGGTCAGGACATTCCTGTAACTGTGATTTGTGATGTTTACGCAGAGGACAAAAAGAACAAGAAAAAATATGCTTTTGAGCTTAAAGCTCCTCTCCCCAATAGTGATCAAACAAAAGTTAGTAAGGAGAAATTATTAAAGCTTTACAGTATGGAACCATTACAAGTAGATGGAGCTTATTACGCTTTACCGTACAATCCCTATGGCCGCAGGAAAGATTACGATTGGAGCTTCCCATCGCGTTGGTTTAATATGAAAGAGGATAAGGTTGTTCTTATAGGGGATGAATTTTGGGAAAAGATCGGCGGGCTGGGTACCTACCAGTCGTTCATTGAAGCAGTCAACGAAATCGGTAAAAAATACAGAGACAGGATATACAGGGAATTTCTAGGGATTGAGCCGCCAGAAGAGAAAGCGGTTCAACTATAACCTTCGAAAGTTAAAGACAGCGAAACTACACACCCACCTATTTTTGCAGACTCAATCGACTTTTTCAACACACCCCACTATCCATAATTCTTTCTGCCGGTTCTTTGCAATGACAGCTTACTTCTTACTTTGGGGTAGATTGCCAGCCTTCTTCGGAATGATGTAAACACCTTTCAAGAGATGTTCGATAACGATAAATGCCGTATCAAGTTCAGCTTCAGTATGAGCTTTAACTGTATGCGCGGCCTCGTTGCCCATGAAACGCAGGTTATGAAGGATCTTTGTACCATCAGCCGTAATAAGCCCCATCGAATTCAAGCTTTCGATTCTCTTCTCTAAGCTGCTTCCTTCTGCGGTCTCTTCTTTACACACTGCTTCAACTATGGCCCGAATGCCAATACCCACAAGAATAGGTAGTTTGTTGCACAACGCTGCGTGTGTCTCTTTATAAATTTGATACACTCCTTGGGGACATAGGTAAACCTTTTCCATTTCAGGTCTACCAGCGATTCTGCTCGGATAAACCTTACGAATGGGAACTTCTACCATGTCTCCTGTTTTGGGATCATAATCAACATTCTCGGAGCACCATGATTCATGACAGAAGCTTAAAGTCTTACACCCTTGACACTGTACGGTCATGTAGTTATCCTGAACATAAATGTCGCCATCCGGACTCTGATCGTTGGACTCAACCACAGTAAGTACTTTGTGACAAGTGACTCTATCACATTTCCCGCAGGGGACCCAAATTTCGCCATTACCAGGTGGCTTAATACTAACTGATGCGGTCTGACTCATAAGTTCACCTCCCAACCTTAGTCTTGTTAAAGCAACAAATTACAAGCAGGCTGTCAAACCGAAGCGACAAACACCGCAGATTTTCAAACCATACCCTACCCAAACCTGCAAATTCTTTCAGCTAAATACTATTCACTATTCACGAATTCGCCGCCCCAGTTGCCGACCCCTCAAAAGTTGAACCAGCTATTTCTACCAAATTTACACCAAATCCACAATTTCTTTCAACCAAATATCGAAGCTCCGCCTTCGGCGAACTACCCGCTATACGCTGTCCGCTAAACGCTGTTTTTTTTCTTTTTTTCTCATTTTTTTGCAATTTTTCGCAAAATTTCTCTATTTTTCTCTATTTTTCTCTATTTTTCTTCATTTTTCTCCATTTTTCTCCATTTTTCTCCATTTTTTCCCTGCTTATCTTACCCAAACCACCCAACTTGACCCACCAACCCTCATTTTTAACCCAAAAACCCACATCCCACTTTTAAATAAACCCTAAAAACCGGTGTTTTTTAAAAATTCCAGATATTTTCAGTTTTAAATCTCAACCTTTGCTTTTAACTACACATTCCTGATTGATTATCCCCTTCACCACCTGACACAAACGTTTTTAACAGTTCACTTTCAGCGAGAAATTTGTAGAATTACAGGAACAGTAAGCCGCCTTTGCGCATCTTATTAATGGTAATACGTCCGTATGAGCGAGAGCAAACTAAAAACCGCCGTAATGGGCCTTGACGATAACGGCCAGCTTCTGCTCAAAACGGCCTCCGAAATCGACCATTTCCACATCCATGCCGTCGCCGACAAAGACACCAAGCTCGCCGAAAAAGCAGCCGCAGAATATAAATGCGCCCATTATGATGATTATCGCCAGCTTATAATTCAAAACGACCTCGATTGTCTGTTAGTCGCTGCGGCTATATACACTTGCGTCGAGCATATCCGAACGGCAATGAAAAAGAAATTCAACATACTCAAGCTCGCCCCGCCGGCCAGAGACTTTGAAGAAGCCGCAGGACTTGTGCATATAGCCGACGAGGAAAACATAAAGTTTGCCGTCGCAAATCCCAGCCGATTCGCCCAAAGCTTCCTCGCCTTTCGAGAGTTCCTCCAGCAGGGCCGTATCGAACAAATATATCTAATAAACGCCGTCTGCAATGTCGGCGGTCAGCAGCACCCCGCCTGGCAGACCGACCCAAAACTGGCCGGCGGAGGAGTGTTGCTGCGAAACTGCTACGAGATAATCGACCAGATAACATGGAACTTTGCCACACCAGAGCAGGTTTACTCGTTAAATACTAGCGCAGCCGGCGACAGACAGCAGCGACTTTATCTGACAGAAGACACCGCCGTTGTAACGATGAAATTTACCGACACTTTTCTTGGTAATCTGATAGCGAGCAGAACCTTTGGGCCAAAACAGCAATCTCTAACGCTCTACGGTAAAGATAAAATCCTGACGGTTGACGACAGCCGGTTTATTATCAGCAACCACCTGGGAAAGGTCCAGATGCAGTATGAATACGATAATGGCTGGCCTGGATGGATGGACGGGCTTTTGAAAAATTTCGCTTTAAGTATATTACTGCCCGATAAAAACAAGCTCTGCAGCAGCGGCAGTGAGAATCTGAAGAATATGGCGGTTATTGAATCGGCCTATCTTTCGGCCCGCACCGGCTTTCCGGAAGAACCAGGCAAAATCCTGCAACTGGCGCCTCAGCACGCCGCCAAACCGGTAAATACCCGGTCAGGACACAATAAATAAAAAAAATAAGCATTTGACAAATAACGCTATAAGTAATAATTTATTAGTGTAAATCGCCAACTACAGTGTTTTTAGAATTATTTGGAGGTCTTGATATGGAAGAAGGTAAGAAAAAATCAGTTATGATTGCCGTTATCATCGCATGCATAGCTGCTGCAGGTGTAATAACCTATGTGAGCAGCTCCGGAAGCGGCGGCGGCATCGAAACCATTGAACGCGGCGAGTTAATGTGGGTCAAGTGCGGTAACCCCGATTGCGGGGCCGAATATCAAATAGATAAAAGAGACTATTTCGAGTATGTACAAGAACACCAGGTAGGATTAGTAAGACCGCCGATGGTCTGCGAGAAGTGCGGAGAGGAAAGCGTTTACAGAGCTGAAAAATGCGAGAAGTGCGGGGTGGTGTTCTTTTACGAGGCAGTCGCTGGTGACCTGCCCGACAGATGCACCGAGTGCGGCTATAGCGCAATAGAAGAAAAGAGAAAGGCGGCCCGAGAAGCTCGTCAACAAGGCAAATAACGGCTGGCACAAGCACCCAAATAAACTGATGAATCGCCTACAGGGGCTCTATGGTTAATCGCAAAGTGCAGATGCCGTCCTTGTGCCGTTTTTAGTATAAGCACGATACGGATAATCAACTTTACGAAGCCCATCCTTTATGAAGGGTGGGCTTCTTTGCATGGGGGATACTATCGGCATACTGTGATTATTTGCAATCTACGATTGGTGAGTTTTAATTATTGTTTAACTGCTCGAGCACCGCCCTGTGATAATCCTCTTTGCCGATTTTCAGGCCTGCAAGGCCATAGTACTTTGTTTGAATCTCGTAGGTGATATATTCTATGCGGTTCTGCGGCGAAGGGTGAGTGGAGAAGAACTCAATCGGCCTGTCTTTTTGCTGGCTCTGGAGCATCTGCATAATTTCAACCATTCCGTAGGGATTATAGCCGGCCCGCACCATATAATCCAGACCGCCCAAATCGGCCTGCCGCTCGTCTTTCCTGCTATAGCTAAGGCCCAAAATCTGATGCGCCAAATCCGCCGCCACCAAGGCACCCTCAGGCGTATGCTCGGAAATTACGGCGGAAAGTAAAATGCCTATCCCAATCTCGTTGCTCATCACGTTTAAGCTGTCGCGGGTGACAACGTGAACTATCTCGTGGCCCAGTATCGCCGCCAATTGCGCCTCGGTCGCCAGTTTCTCAAGCATCCCCTTGGTAATAAAGACGTAGCCGCCCGGCAGGGCAACCGCATTGATTGATTTATCCCCAACCGCCGTGAAGTGGTATTCAAAATCACGCCTGTGGCTGACGCGGGCGAGCCGCTGGCCGACGTAATCAATGTAGTTCTGCAACTGTGGATTATCGATTCTGCCGCCTAACTGTTTCTCAACTTCAGGGGCATATTTCTCGCCTATTGCAATATCCTGCCCGGCGGGGAAGAACATAAGCTCCTCTTCGCCGGTTATCGGATTGATTGCACAGCCGACACAGAGGCAAAGAGACAGGTATAATGTCAGCAGGACAAACTTTTTATACATATCATTAAACATCGCTGTCTCTATTATAATCCCGGATTTCGAAATCCTCCGCAGGACACTCCACAGTCATAGGGACTCCCTACGGAGGACGCCTAACGGTGCTAACGGTGGAAACAATATCAAATTTTCAAAATATAAAAATTCAAAACAAGATTCTTCGGCTGGGCCTTAGAATGGCATTTTTTGATAGATTTTCCCGGCTACACCTTTGCATCTATCTCTGCCGGCCCGCCAAAGGATATTATACGGATTGGCTGAAATCCCTGAAAGAATATAAAAGTAAAGGCCAATCCACCCCCCATCAGGCCTCGTAACGATTTGCTGTTTCTCACCTCTTGTAACTACTGCTGGAATTACTGCTCGGGGGCTTTGACAATGTACTCTCGGCCTTGAATCTCGTCGTCCACTCCGGTTCCAACGGGAAACTCTATGTCAAAATCCCCGGCGGTAAGACCCTGATTAATTACCACATCGCCAATTACCTGAAAGGCCTGCACTTCGTCCTCATCAGTGGAATGGTTCATCCCGCTGGTGGGAAACCACAGCCCTTCGGCCACCTTCTGCAGTGAGTGCACATCGAAGGTCAGAAAGTTGCCTTTATTGATATTGATTGTATGCTTGTATCTTACTGGTGCGTAGCCGTAGTCGGGTGAAAGATATACCTGCATATATGGTTGGTCGGTGTCTTCTATCAAGAAGTCCAGACGTATGGCGTTGAATCCGTTGATTTGCTCAACCGTATCGTCCAGGCGAATATGGGATTTGTGCTCTCGCAGGAAAGTGGACAGGAGGGTATGGTACCCTTTTTGTCTGAACGACAACAGCATATAATCTAAGGGGGATGGGCCGATATTAAACGTCCCTCTGTCCTTGTAGATGGAGGCGGAGCTGGATGCTTTGGGTTTTTTGGCTATTGTAAGGAATTGCAAGGCGTTGCCATCATAGGATTGTTTAAGGACGCCTTCGTGAACCACACCGAGGTAGTTTAGCGACAGGGATGTATCTTCAACGTAAAGATACTCGAAAAGAGGGATATTGGGGTCGTGCAGGCCGGCACCGGAGACCTTAGCAGCAACTTTGAAGTTGTAAGTGCCGTCCTTGGCTACACGCACGTAGCGGGGGGGCATGTTTACTTCCTGAGCGAGTTGTTCTATGGTCGGCGCCGGCATAACATACCACTCGAACTGGAACGAGATGTCGGTTATCGCAGATTCCATCTTCTCACAGATACCGGCAAGCTCATCGATAGTAACTGCCGTCGCTTTTGCGCACAACTGAAACGGCAGTAATAGTACCAAAAAAGCAAGACTGGAACGCAGTTTTTCAGTCATTTTCTTATCCTTTCTATTTTATTAGTAACTCAAACTGACCGATTAGAGGGATTTTGATGGTAGCAATTATCAAACAAAAA
>CAYONQ010000086.1:0-10209 GCA_964405375.1 uncultured Pirellulales bacterium | reverse complement strand
TGAGCAGGTTCTCACGGAATCGACCTTGCTTACCCTTAATCATATCGCTCAGCGACTTCAACGGCCGATTATTACTGCCGAGCACCGGCCTGCGACAACGCCCGTTGTCCAGCAGAGCATCGACGGCCTGCTGAAGCATCCTTTTCTCGTTACGGATAATTACATCAGGGGCATTGAGGTCTATCAGCTTCTTCAGCCGGTTGTTACGATTTATGATTCGCCTGTAAAGGTCGTTCAGGTCGCTGGTCGCAAAATTACCGCTCTCGAGAAGAACCAGAGGACGCAAATCCGGCGGGATAACAGGGATAACCTCAAGCACCATCCACTCAGGTTTGTTACTGCTATTTCTGATTGCCTCGACGGTCTTAAGGCGTTTTGTCAGGTCCCTGATTTTCTGATTACTGCTGGTCTTGGTCATAGCGGTCCTCAGCTCACCGGCCAAAGCATCCAGGTCAAGGTTCACCAGCAGCGCCTTGATGGCCTCGGCGCCTATTGACGCCTTAAACGAACTGCCATATTTGCTCGTTGCTTCACGAAATTCGTCTTCACTAAGCAGTTGACCCCGTTTTAAGGGGCTTTGACCCGGGTCGGTAACAACATAGTCCTGAAAATAAATTATCTTATCAAGGTTCAACGTCTTCATCCCCAGTAGCACGCCAAGATGATTTGGTATGGCCTTGAAAAACCATATATGCACCACCGGCGCCGCAAGATTAATATGCCCCATCCGTTTGCGCCGAACACGACTATGCGTAACCTTAACTCCACACCGGTCGCAAATTATCCCCTTAAACTTGGTACCTTTATACTTGCCGCAGGCGCACTCCCAGTCACGCTCAGGCCCAAAAATCCTCTCACAGAATAAGCCGTCCTTTTCTGGCCGATAAGTACGGTAGTTAATCGTCTCCGGCTTTCGAACCTCGCCAAAAGACCAGCTACGAACATCATTAGGACCAGCCAATGAAATCTTTACCGAACCGTAATCATTAATCAGGTCGTAAATATTGCTTAACATTTAAAGCTAACTCCTTACTACCAGTTTCAAGCACCGAAGCATTGGCGCCCGCTTACAACCCCGAACTCAACACTAAGGGCTAAAATTACAGCGATGTGCCGCCAAGTCGCTTCTTCTCAAGCTGAATATTCAATCCCAATCCTCTCAATTCATTGCACAATACATCAAAGGACAGGGGCGTTCCCGCTTCAAGGGTGTTTGTCCCTTTCACCATTGACTCATAGATTTTTGTCCGGCCCTCAACGTCGTCGCTTTTAACCGTCAGCATCTCCTGCAGCGTATAAGTTGCCCCATATCCCTCCAGTGTCCACACTTCCATCTCACCGAACCTCTGCCCGCCGGTTCTCGCCTTGCCGCCTAACGGCTGCTGCGTAATCAAACTATACGGCCCTGTCGCTCTGGCGTGAATCTTGTCGTCAACAAGATGATGCAGCTTCATCATATAGATGAATCCGATGGTTGCCTTCTGGTCGAACGGCTCGCCTGTCCTGCCGTCATACAACTGAGTCTTCAAGGTTGGTGGGACATGCACAAAAAGCTCATCATCAGGCGGCGGCTGTTTGGCCTGCTCCAGCTCGGCTGCCCGCTTACGCATAAGCTCATTTGCCTCGGCGGTAAGCTGCCGGATATCAACCTCCGTAGCACCGTCGAAAACCGGCGTAATAGCGGTGAAGCCCAGCACCTTCGCTACCCAGCCGAGATGTGTTTCCAGAATCTGCCCGACATTCATTCGGCTCGGCACACCAAGAGGATTAAGCAGTATGTCCAGGGCCGTACCGTCCTCGAGGAACGGCATATCCTCTTCCGGCATAATTTTGGCAATTACTCCCTTGTTGCCGTGCCGACCCGCCATCTTGTCACCGATTGACAGCGTCCTTTTAGTTGCAACGTAAATCTTTACCATTTCCAGCACGCCGCTGGGAAGCTCATCGCCGTGTTTCAGGTGTTCAATCCTGCTTTTCTTCTCCTCTTGAATCTCAGATAACCTAACCCAAAACTTATCGATAATATTCTGTACGTCCTCTCGCACCGAGGCGGGCCTGACCCACTTAATATCGAAGTTCTCTACCTGCTCATAAACAACCTCGTCGTCCTCACTGACACCTGCCTTCTGGCGGGTGGAGGGGTCAACGATATTGACATCCAGCTTCTTATGGATTTGCTCTATCATTTGCCTGAATATCACGCACTGTCTGGCCCGCATCTCTTTCTCATATTGCTTTATCTGGGCTCTCAAAGCGCTCTTCGCCTCATCACCGCCCGCACCACGTCTGGTAAATCGCTCCGTCTTTATTACCACTCCCTCATATCCACTGGGCAGTTCAAGTGAGTCATTTTTTACATCCTCACCGGCCCTGCCGAATATGGCGTGCAACAGTTTTTCCTCAGGCGTAAGCTCAGTCTTGCTCTTGGGAACCACCTTGCCTACCAGAATGTCGCCGGGACATATTCTCGCCCCTTCACGGATTACTCCATGCTCATCAAGATTTCGCAGTGCCCTTTCGCTGACATTAGGAATATCATTTGTAAACTCCTCCTTGCCGAGGCGGGTTTCACGAACCTCGGTAGTAAACTCGTCAATGTGAATGCTTGTAAAGCTATCGTTCTTGACGAGTTTTTCACTGACAATAATCGCATCCTCAAAATTAAAGCCGTCAAAAGAAACAAACCCAACGAGCACATTTTTCCCCAGCGCCAGCACACCATCAGCAGTGCCTCCGCCGTCTGCTATGACTTGGTTCTTCGTAACCCTTTCACCGAGCTTAACTACGGGCTTTTGGTTAAGACAGGTTCGCTCATTCAACCCAACAAACTTGGCAAGCTCGTACTCATCGGTATGGTTGATGACTATCCTGGTGGCGTCCATCGCAGTGACAACACCGCCTCTTTCCGCACGCACGACCATACTACTGTTCGCCCCGACCACCCCTTCCATACCAGTACCGACCAAGGGCGCCTCCGCCTCTAAAAGCGGAACTGCCTGACGCTGCATATTCGAGCCCATCAATGCCCTGTTAGCATCATCGTGCTCTAAGAACGGGACAAGTGAAGCTGAAACGCCGACAATCTGTTTGGGTGAAACATCAACGTAGTCAACCTCGTTGCTGGAGACCTGGGCCAGCTCTCCCTCCTTCATCGCCAGCACCATACCCTCTCTTAACCTCAATTTAGTATTGCCGTCTGTCTCTAACTGCTGGCGGTAAGCGTCCCAATCGATTGTGTTCGGCGCCGCAATCACCGCCTTCATATCCTCGTCGGCACGCAAATAATCCACCTCGTCGGCAACCTTACCATTTTTGATTTTGCGGTATGGTGCCAGTAAAAATCCATACTCGTCAACAGCCACAAATATGGCTAATGAGGCAATCAAGCCAATATTCGTCCCTTCCGGCGTTTCAATCGGACAAATCCTGCCGTAATGGCTGATATGAACGTCGCGAACCTCAAATCCAGCCCGTCTTCTGTTCAAACCACCAGGACCAAGAGCAGAGACGCGCCTCTCGTGTGTCAGCTGGCTCAAAGCATTGGTCTGGTCAACAATCTGGCTCAGCTCGCCTCGACCGAAAAAGTAGTTGATACTGCTCGAGACGCTCTTGGAATTCACCAGGTCAGCTATACGCACCGCCTCATCAACGTTCCTTTTTACACTCATTCGCTCAGCAACTATCTTGCGAAGCTTCAGCAGTCCTTTTCTGATTTCATCACCGGCCAATTCATCGATTGTCCGCAACCTCCTGTTACCCAGGTGGTCGATATCGTCAGTCTCCCCCTCGCTGTTGCGCAGGGCCACTATATATTTCATTGCGTTGAGGAAATCTCCCGGCCGTAAAGTCATCTCACTCTCGTCTACTGCCTGCTCGAACTTGCGATTCAATCTGAATCTGCCGACCTTGCCCAAACGATATCGGTTCGAATCAAAAAACTTCTCTTCAAAAAAGCTTTTTGCCTTCTCTTCATTGGGCGGATTGCCAGGCCTTAATCTTATATAAAATTTTAACAATGCCTGTTCGTGGCTTTGGCAATCGTCCTCTGCAAGCGTGTTTAAGATAATGGCATCGCGCACCTGCTCGATAACCTCGAGGTCTTTGATATCACTCTGCCGTATTAAAGAAACCTTATCGCCGATTTGTTCACCGGCTTTTACTATAACTTCACCGGTCTGTGTATCTACAACCGGCCCGACCGCCCACATACCAGACGTCAGCTTGGCTTTCGGGACCACCTTTGTCGGATAAAACAAACGCAGTATCTCTTCGGTAGTGCCATAAGTCGGCTCTATCGCACGCAGAAAAATAGTTGCAGGTATCTTGCTGGACTGGTCAATCTTGATAACCAGAACGTCTTTACGAGTAACGCCTATCTCTATCCAGCTGCCCCTTTCAGGTATGATTCTGCCGCCGTGCAGTATCCTGTCACCTTCTTTACTCTCGACAATAAAATCGACACCCGGGCTTCGGTGCAGCTGGCTGACAATCACCCGCTCGGCACCGTTGATGACAAACTCCCCACCGCCTATCATAACCGGCATCTCGCCGAGATATATCGACTGCTCGGCCAAATCCTCACCGTCTTTCGTACGCAATCTACAGCAGATTTTCAAAGGATACCCGTAAGTCAACCGTAACTGCCGACACTCGGTAGGCGTATAACGCGGCTTTTCCAGCTCGTAGTACAGATACTCCAGACGCATACTCTTGTCGTAGCTTTCGATAGGAAACGTCTCGATAAACAGCCCTTCCAGCCCTATGGGTTTTCGTCTGGTCGGCGATACGTCTTTTTGCAAAAAGTTCTCGTAACTTTTCCTCTGTATCGCCACCAGGTCCGGAATCTCAACGGCATCACGGACCTTGCCAAAATTGCGAACGGTTTGCAAAGCCATCTAACTATCACTCCCATAATTAGCAGATAACGTTCAGCCCTTCCCAGCCACTATACGCTAAACGCCATACGCTATCTTTTATGTTAACTCAACTACCGCTCCCACGGCCTCAAGCTTATTCTTGGCAGCTTCGGCCTCTTCCTTGCTCAGCCCTTCTTTGACCGGCTTAGGAGCACCCTCGACAAGGTCCTTGGCCTCCTTCAACCCCAACGCCGTCAAGGCCCTTACCTCTTTGATAACCTGAATCTTTTTATCGCCGAACTCCTTGAGAATTACATTAAAGCTGGTCTTCTCCTCGGCTTCCTCGACCGGGCCCTGTGCCGCCGCCCCTGCCACCATAACGGCACCACCCACGGCCGGCTCAATACCGTATTCTTCTTTGAGATAATCGCCAAGCTCTTTGGCCTCCATCAACTTCAAGCCGACTATCTTGTCACCGAGTTTCTTAATCTCACTGCTCCACTTCTTTGCTCCTTTAGCTTCCTTTGCCTGCTCGGTCTTTTGTGTCCCTTTGGCTTCTTGTGTCTCCTTGGTCTCTTTCGCTTTTTCCTCTGCCATTTCTTTTAACTCCTATCAGCTAACGCCCAATGGTAGCCAAAACTCCGCCGTTCCGTTTAACCCGCCATAGGCGGGACAACCATCCGGGCAATCTCACTTGCCGTTTTACGCTGCTTGTTTCTCACCTCTGTCCACAATGCTCTTTATACAACCTGCGATAATCCCCGCAGGCGATGTGAATAAAGAAGCCAATCTCCTCGCAGGCGACTGTGCCAGACCGACAATCTCACCCTGCAACTCTGCTCGTGTCGGCATCTTTGAAAGCTCCTCCGCCGCCTTACCATCTAAAGCACAGCCGTCCAGAAAGGCCCCCTTAATCTCTATCACCGGCACCTTTCTGCACCAATCGGCCATTTCCTTTGCAATGTCAACAATGCTGTCACCACCATAAGCAACGGTACAAGGGCCACTGAACAGAACCGCCGCCGGTTCCATCCGGCAATCGCACAATGCCTTCTTAAAAAGCGAATTCTTGACAACCAACAATCTGATGTCTTTCCCCTTCAACTCGCCTCGCATCTGGTTGCCGTCAACACCGTCGACACCTCTGGTACTGACAACTAAAAAGTCCTTGAAACCCTCGTCTGCGATTCTCTTTTCCAGTTCTGCCTGCAGTAATTCTTTTACGTATTTGCTCATCTTTCGTATCTCACATCTCGTGTACTGTTATGCTCGGGCTCATCGTTGCGGATATACACATTTTTTTGATATACGTGCCTTTTGCCGTCGCCGGCTTAACCTTCTTTATATGCTCGACAAAGGCCCTGATATTGCCGAGAAGCTTTTCCGTATCGAAGCTTTGCTTACCGACTACTACGTGGATATTGCCGCCGGCATCGTTCCTAAACTCAACCTTGCCTGCGGCAAATTCAGCCACCGCCGTTGCAACGTCGTTGGTAACCGTGCCATTTTTCGGCGAAGGCATCTTACCCTGCGGCCCCAGAACCCGCCCGAGCCTGCCCACCTTGCCCATCACCTTCGGCGAGGCAACAGCAACGTCGAAATCCAGCCAGCCGTCCGAGACCTTTTTTATCAGCTCATCACAGCCGGCCTCAACGGCACCGGACGCCAGCGCTGGCTCAACCTCAGAATCCTCACAGAAAGCAACAACCTTCCTCTGCTTACCTATCCCGTAAGGCAAAGACACCGCCCCACGAACCATCTGGTCGGCCTGTTTCGGGTCTATACCTAAATTCAGCACACACTCTACACTCTGGTCAAATTTCACCGACTTAAACGATTTGACCTTCTCGACCGCCTCAGCCAAAGCCGTCAGCTCTTTACTTACCTGCTCCGATTCCTTTTTGTATCTTTTGCTTCTAAATCCCATTATTCTATGCCCTGTGGCCCACAACTCACATCATAAGTTACGACCCTCGACCTCTATGCCCATACTTCGGGCGGTGCCCTCTATAATCTTCTCGGCCTGGGCCAAATCGAATGCGTTCAAATCCTCGAACTTGGTCTCAACAATCTTCCGCAGCTGCTGGCCGGTGATTTTCCCAACCTTTTCTTTATTGGGAACACCACTTCCCTTCGCAATCTCCGCCGCCTGCTTCAGCAGAACCGCCGCCGGCGGACTTTTGACCTCGAATTTGAAACTTTTGTCCTTGTAGAGCGTTATCACAACCGGCACAATAGTGCCGTTAAGCTCTTTTGTCCGCTCGTTGAACTGCGATACGAACTGGCCGATATTTACCCCGTGCTGACCCAGTGCAGGGCCTATAGGCGGCGCCGGAGTCGCCTGTCCGCCCGGCGCCTGCAATTTAATCTTTACTGCCACTTCTTTAGCCATCATTCACCCGCAATCTTACAGCCCACCGTCTGCGAATCGCAAACTGTAAACCACAAACCCGACTATACCTTTTCAATCTGCCAGTACTCTATATCCAGCGGCGTAGGCCGACCGAATATCGTAACAATTACCTTCACAACACCTCGTTCAGAGTCGATTGAATCGACCGTGCCTTCAAAGTTTGCAAAGGCACCTTCCCGAACCTTAATCTGCTCACCTTTCTCAAACTCAACCTTGATGCTCGGCGTCTCATCCGGCTTTTCCGCCTCTGAAAGCATCTTCGCCACATCGGTATCGCGCATCGGAGTCGGGATTCCTTCGGTACCGATAAAATCTCCCACACCGGAGGTCTCTTTAATCATAAACCAGACCTTTTCCGGAACCTGGCCGTTCTCGGCCGGCTCCATCTCCATAAAAACATAACCGGGATACAGCTTACGCCTATGGATTGTCTGCTTGCTGCCGCGGATACGCTTAACCCTTTCAACAGGAACCTCTATCCTCCTGACAATATCGCCAATATCTTCCCTCTGCACCTTCTGCCAAAGGGTCTCTTTAACATACTCTTCCTTATTTGACGCAACCCGCAAAACGTACCACTGCATATCTTACTTCCCGTACCTCATATCGTGCACTTTGTTCGCAATACGATGCGCCTCCCGCCGCATCCAACTCACCTCAGCAGCCGGTCAAAGATTAACTGAAAGCCCAGATCCGTAATACCAAGAAGCACAGCCATAATAATCACAACCACAACAACTACAAACGTCGAAACCGCTATCTCCTTCCTGCTTGACCAACTGACCTTCTTCATCTCGCCTTCAGCGGCTATCATAAAATCTGCAACCGTAGGTTTATTTATCAGCCAAAAAATCAAAAGTCCTAAGGCGACAAACAAACCCGCCGGCACCATCGTCGCAATCAACAATGTTGCCTGCTTGCTCAAACCCCATTCAGCACCTTCCAACTTTTTGTAAAGCTGCAAACACCCCAATCCCGCAATTACTGCCGCACCGGCAGCGCTGCACAGTCTTGTGTATTTGCCCTGACCACGTTTATAAATATCAAATGCCATTATCTTCTTATCTCTTCTCTCGCCACCTTACAGCCCGCTTCTAAAACCAGGCCAGGGAGGAATTGAACCCCCAACCTTCGGTTTTGGAGACCGACGCTCTGCCATTTGAGCTACTGGCCTATTATTCATTCCTCTGACACCACAAGACAGATTTGGCTCTACTTACGCCGTATCTTATGAACTGTACGTTTACGTTCGCTTTTACAAAACTTCTTCAACTCTAATTTCGGTGTGCCCTCCGCCACACTAACGCTCGTGCGATAATTCCTCTGGCCACACTGCCTGCACTCAAGCCAGACATACTCCCTTTTGCTCTTCTTTTTAGCCATAAAATCTGTCCCCGGTAAGCAGAACCACTCACCTGCACTTAAAGAATGCTTTCTTGCTTTGGAGATGCCTAACAAGTTTATGCTCGGCCAATGCAAGCACCTTTCCCGGCCTGCTGCATCTTGCTCGCAGGGGTCAACAGTTTTAGAGACAGTTTACTCAAGGACCTTCGTTACCACACCAGCCCCGACTGTCCGGCCGCCCTCACGAATAGCAAAACGAAGACCTTCCTCCATAGCGATTGGGGAAATAATCTCCACTTCCATTGTAATATTATCACCCGGCATGCACATCTCTGCCTTTTTACCATCCCTGCTCATTAACGCATTGACCGAGCCGGTAACGTCGGTTGTTCTGAAATAAAATTGTGGCTTATAACGCGCAAAAAACGGAGTATGACGACCGCCTTCCTCCTTGGTCAAGACATAAACCTCAGCATGAAACTTGGTATGCGGCGTAATACTGCCCGGCGCCGCAATAACATGGCCACGCTCCAAGTCTTTCTTCTCTACACCACGCAAAAGCACACCAATGTTATCGCCGGCCCTGCCCTCATCCAGCGTCTTATTAAACATCTCTACGCCTGTACACACAGTCTTGCGAGTCTCTTTGGCAAGCCCGACTATTTCAACCTCGTTGCCGACGCGAACTATACCCCGCTCGACTCTGCCGGTACCGACCGTACCTCGGCCCTTAATACTGAAAACATCCTCAACAGGCATAAGGAACGGCTTGTCAATATCACGCTCGGGAACCGGGATATAATCGTCGACCGCCACCATTAGCTCGTCGATACACTTGCAGCTCTCGTCGTTCTTGCCTTCGTCGTTCATCGCCTTTAACGCTGAACCTCTAATGATGGGAATATCGTCGCCGGGAAACTCATACTTGTTAAGCAGCTCCCTTACCTCCAGCTCGACCAAATCAAGCAGTTCAGGGTCATCAACCTGGTCCACCTTGTTCATAAACACCACAATCCTCGGCACATTAACCTGCCTGGCAAGAAGAATATGCTCCCGGGTCTGCGGCATAGGGCCATCATTGGCTGCCACCACCAGAATAGTCCCGTCCATCTGGGCGGCTCCGGTAATCATATTCTTGATATAATCAGCATGCCCCGGGCAATCAACGTGCGCATAGTGACGCTTGTCCGTCTCATACTCAACGTGCGCGGTATTTATCGTAATGCCACGCTCCTTTTCTTCCGGAGCATTGTCTATCTCTTCAAACCGCTTGATATTACCGCCGCCCCTTTTGTGAGCCAGCCGCATCATGATTGCCACTGTCAGCGTCGTCTTGCCGTGGTCAATATGACCGATAGTACCGATATTGACATGTGGTTTCGTCCTCTCAAATACCGCTTTAGCCATCTTACCATAAACCTCCAATGTGCCGGTTAGTATTTACTTTTCGTATTGACCTGACTGCCAAAAAGCCACCTTTGAACATCTACGCTTAATCTGCCTGACCCGCAGGCAGCACAGCCGCCTTACAGGACACCCGTCTTTAGCTGCTGATGGGGCTTGAACCCATGACCTCGTCCTTACCAAGGACGCGCT
>CAYONQ010000085.1:0-10385 GCA_964405375.1 uncultured Pirellulales bacterium | reverse complement strand
TTCCGTAATCCCATGAACGTTCCAAATCGGTGTCACTATGTGACATCGAAAGCTCTGGTTTTGTTTTAGCACGGCTTTCAACCCGAAGGCCACAGTTCTTGCAGACAAGATCAGGAAGGCGAACACGTTTTCTCTTTACTTCTTTCCAGAGCTTAGCCGCTGTAGAGCCTCGCTCTAATTCAACCATGCTATGGCCTCTTTCGGATAGGTCCCTACAAATAGCTCTCGTGCCATTGACGCCAATTACTATTTTCTTAAAAAAACTTGCATCTGGCTTAAAATATGCCATATGTACATCCTTGTGTTAAATAGTTTCAAATCCTTCGATTATTTAAGTTTAACAGAAAATGGCCGGCGAGTCAACAAAGGGAATTAAAGGGGGTCCGGTATTTTTTTCTTTAACGGTAAATCTCTCACAGCCGTAGGGTGTGCAGCAAGCTTGCTTGTGCATCAGGTACTTGTTTGCACACGCGGTTTTTTCTTTGCCCCTAAGCAAAGCTTTCTATTTTCTCTCCCGCACTACCCTGAGTGCGGGACTTCCATCCTTCGCCCCTCGGTGGCTACGGAGGACAGGTCGCTCAAATAAAACTATTCATTTTCGCTGCGCAAATCTTCTCTGTTAATCGGTGTAGTATTTTCATCCGCCTGGTTCCCAGCACCAAATGACGCAAGCTTGCTATTTCGTGCGGGGCAAGTGTGATTATATGGATTTTGGGTGAGGGTTCAATGGTTTGTTTGGATTCATCATTAAGCGGCGGAATGACAATTTTTAATAGATTCCTCGGCTTCGCTCGGAATGACGGTAGTGGAATATCGAACAAGGAGTGGAGAAGTAGGGAGTGGATTGCGTTTAGGGGATAGGGTGCAGGCCCCATTAGAGTGGACGACACTCTAAACAATGGGGCAGGCGGGCTGTCAAGATGGCGTTGGGGGGCCGCTTTTAACTGCCAAAATTGGCATTTCTCGGTGCTGAAAATAAGGTCTGCCGAGCGTTGTAAACAATTTCACATTGTCTTAATTGCCTGTAATAAAAGCAGTTAAGAGCGCACGACCCCCGAAGCCACTAATTTGCACAAAAACTGGTATATCCTTTGCACATCTGGTATAAATTCAGAGGACCCCGCACCAAATTACGGCAATGGCCTATTTGGGACCCACGATAAAAACATTCGTGGGCAGGCGGGGCAAGCAGAAGACAGAGTGATTAAACACTTTTGAATTAAGGAGATAAGTAATTATGGCAGTTAAACAGTTGGTATTTGAATCCGAGGCGAGAGCGAAACTACTGGCCGGCGTGGAAAAACTGGCGGCGGCGGTCAAATCAACGCTCGGCCCGCGAGGGCGAAACGCCATTATCGACAAAAGCTGGGGCGGACCTACCGTAACCAAGGACGGCGTAACGGTGGCTGAAGAGATTGAATTTATCGACAAAGACGAGAACCTCGGCGCGACACTCGTAAAAGAGGCGGCGAGCAAGACCTCAAAAGTCGCCGGCGACGGGACAACGACCGCCACCGTATTAGCTGAGGCGATGTTCAAGGAGGCATACAGGAACATCACGGCCGGCGCGGACGCTATGGCACTTGCCCGCGGTATGCAAAGCTGCGCCAAGGCGGCAGCCGATAAACTGTCTTCTATGGCGAAGCCAATCGACATCACCAAAAAGGCCGACATAATTAACATCGCAGCGGTTTCAGCTAATAACGATGTAAGAATCGGCAAAACCATAGCCGATGCATTTCAGCGGGCCGGCAAAGACGGCGTCATCACCGTTGAGGAGGGCAAGGGGCTGCATACTACAATCGACTTCGTCGAAGGTATGCAGTTTGACCGGGGGTACCTATCGCCGCACTTCGTAACCGACCCCGAGAATATGGTCTGTGAATTAGAGAAACCATACATATTCATTCACGAGGACAAAATCGGCAACGTGGCCAAGCTTGTGCCGCTGCTTGAGAAGACCGCAAAAAGCAGAAGGCCGTTATTGATTATCGCAGAAGATGTCGAAAGTGAGGTGCTGGCGACACTGGTAGTTAACAAGCTAAAAGGCGTCCTGCAGGTTGCGGTTGTGAAGGCGCCCGGCTACGGCGACCGCAGAAAGGCGATGCTGGCCGACATTGCGGCCCTGACGGGTGCAGAGGCGATTTTCAAGGATTTGGGAATTGATATAGAAAGCATCGGCGTCAAGCAGCTCGGCCAGGCCAGGAAGGTAACCATCGACAACGACAACACAATCATTATCGAAGGCGCCGGCAGCACCGCGGCGGTCAGCGGCAGAATCAGGCAAATCCAGAGCGAGATTGAGGCCACAACCAGCGATTACGACCGCGAGAAGCTGCAGGAACGATTGGCCAAGCTGACGGGCGGGGTGGCCCAAATCAACGTCGGCGCTGCAAGCGAGGTTGAGATGAAGGAAAGAAAGGCCCGAATCGAAGATGCGCTGCACGCCACAAGGGCGGCCATCGAAGAAGGCATTGTGCCCGGCGGTGGGGTGGCATTGATTCGCTGTATCGATGCGGTCAGGCGGTTGAAACTCTCCGGCGATGAGCAGACCGGTGCCGACATAGTGGCAACGGCCCTTACAATGCCCTGTTACTGGATTGCCGCCAACGCAGGCGCTGTAGCCAATATCGTTGTTAACAAGGTCTCGGAAGGCAAAGGCGGGTTCGGCTATAACGCCGACACGGACAAATACGAAGACCTGCTCGCCGCCGGCGTCATTGACCCTGTGAAGGTAACAAGAATCGCACTGGAAAACGCCGTAAGTATAGCAACTCTGCTTTTAACCACCGATTGCCTTGTTACCGAAAAGCCAAAAGAAAAAGAAGAGATGCCCGGTGGTATGCCGCCCGGCGGTATGGGCGGTTACGGCGGCGGTATGGGCGGCGGCATGGGTATGATGTAAAGTAAAAAAGGAAAAGGAATTTTGACTAAGGAGCCAGGTTATGAAACTTAGACCTTTGGATGATAGAGTCGTTATAAAGCAATCGGAGGCGGAAGAGAAGACGGCCGGCGGCATTATCCTGCCCGATACGGCAAAAGAAAAACCGCAAATCGGAAAAATAACAGCCCTCGGCCCGGGCAAACTACTCGACAACGGCAAACGAAATAAAATGTCCGTAAAAAAAGGAGACAAAGTTATCTACGCAAAATACATAGGAAACGACATTGAAATCGACAGAGAAAAATACGTGATTCTGCGAGAAAGCGATATCCTGGGAATTGTTGAAAAATAGAGGAAAAGGAAGTGAGCTAAAGTGCCTAAAATGAGCTAAAGTGAGCTAAAGTGAGCTAAAGTTAAAGAATAATCCATAACTTTAGGCACTCCAAACTTTAGTTCACTTTAGTCAATAGTCAATTATGATAAGAGGTAATATAAAATGGCAAAGCAATTAATGTTTGATGATACGGCGCGGGCGCATCTTAAAGACGGGCTGGCACAGTTGGCAGCGGCGGTGAAGGTTACTTTAGGGCCGACCGGCAAGAACGTTATTCTACAGAAAAGCTTCGGCTCACCGAAGGTGACGAAAGACGGTGTCTCGGTCAGCAAGGAGATTGAGCTGCCCGAGCCGTTCAAGGGTATGGGCGCAAAGATGGTCAACCAGGTCGCCAGCAAGACCGCCGACGAGGTCGGCGACGGGACAACAACATCAACGGTACTGGCGGAAGCAATCTATAACGAGGGACTGAAGTATGTAACCGCCGGCATAAATCCGATGGCCATCCAGCGAGGAATCAACAAAGCGACCGATGTTGCCACTGATTTCATCGAATCGGCCAGTGTCCCCGTAAAGGGCCATAGTGACATCGCAAAGGTGGCGACTATCAGCGCAAATAACAACCCGCAGGTCGGCGAAATCCTGGCTGACGCAATTGACAAGGTCGGCAGGGAAGGCGTTATCGAGGTCGAGGAAGGCAACGGGATGGAAAACGAGCTGACCGTTGTCGAAGGTATGCAGTTCGACAGGGGTTACATATCGCCGTATTTCATAACCAATACAGAGACTCTCGAATCCGTTCTTGAAGACGCCTATATCCTGCTGCACGAAAAGAAAATATCCAACATCCGGGAGCTTGTGCCGCTGCTTGAGAAGATTGCTCAGGTCGCCAAGCCACTACTGGTCGTTGCAGAGGACGTGGAGGGCGAGGCGCTGGCTGCGCTGGTTATTAACCGGCTGCAGGGTGTGTTAAAGGTCTGTGCCGTCAAGGCGCCCGGCTTCGGCGACCGCAGGAAGGCGATGCTGGCGGATATGGCGGTGCTTACCGGCGGGCAGGTAATCACCGAGGATTTGGGTATCAAGCTCGAGAGCGTTGAGCTTTCGCAATTAGGCCAGGCAAAGAAAATCATCGCAGCCAAGGAGACGACCACAATAATTGAAGGTGCCGGCAAGACGAAAGATGTGACCGCCCGCTGCGACCAGATTCGCAGCCAAATCGAAAAGACCACCAGTAACTACGACAGCGAGAAGCTGCAGGAACGATTGGCAAAACTCACCGGCGGGGTGGCCGTCATCAAGGCGGGCGCCGCAACCGAAACGGAGATGAAGGAGCGAAAGGACCTTCTCGAAGATGCGCTTCACGCAACAAGGGCGGCAACGGCGGAAGGCGTAGTGGCCGGCGGCGGTGTCGTGTTCCTTCGTGCGATGGCTGAGGTCGAAAAGGCCAGGGCAAAGGCCAGAGGCGACGAGAAAATCGGCTTCGACATCGTCTGCAGCGCCCTTAAAACACCGACGACACAGATAGCGGAGAATTCCGGCGATAAGGGCGACGTCGTTGTCGCACAGCTTCTTGAAAAACTACAGAAAAACGACAATATCGGCTACGACGCCAATACAGGCCGGTTCGTCGATATGTTCAAGGCCGGGATTATCGACCCCGCAAAGGTTGCCAGAGTCGCACTTGAAACGGCTGCCTCCGTGGCAGGGCTGATGTTAACTACCAACGTTCTGGTAGCCGACTTAAAAGATAAGGACGAAGAGCCGATACCCGGCTCAGTTAGATGACGCGTATATAAAAACGTGAGATAAATCCTAAATCCTAATATCTAAATCCTAAACAAATTCAAAATTCAAATTACCAAAATTCAAAACAATTTTTCAATAATCACAAGCGTTTTCGTTTTGAAAATTTGGATTTTGGTCATTTATATTTGTTTAGGATTTAGTGCTTAGAATTTCGTATTTTTAGGTTATTATGGCCAAACGCGATTATTACGAAGTTCTGGGGGTAAGCAAGAATGCCTCCGCCGACGATATAAAACGCGCATACCGGCGTATGGCGATGAAGTATCATCCCGATAAGAACCCCAATAACAAAGAAGCGGAGACCAGGTTCAAAGAATGCGCCGAGGCCTACGAGGTCCTAAGCGACGCTGAGAAACGTCAGCGATACGACCAGTTCGGCCATGATGGTCTTCGCGGAATGGGGATGCACGACTACAGCCATATGAGATGGCAGGACATCAGCAGCGTATTCGAGGACATCTTCACCGGCTTCGGAGGATTCGGAGACCTCTTCGGGATGGGGGGGCGAAGGGCAGGGCGAGCCGGCCCGACACGCGGCTACGATTTGGAAACCTCCGTCGAGTTGACGCTCAACGATGTCGCTAAAGGCACCGAAAAGACCATCGAATTTACCCGGCAGGACGTTTGCTCCGAATGCAACGGCAATGGCTGCGCCAAAGGCACTACGCCGGGCAGATGTCCGAACTGCGGCGGAGCGGGGCAGGTCACAAGGGGAGGCGGCTTTTTCCAGATGGTCTCGACCTGTCCGCAATGCAGGGGCAGCGGCCAGGTCATTACCAGCCCGTGCAAGAAATGTAGAGGCACAGGCAAAGTTCCCAAGAAGAGGATAGTCAGTGTCAAAATCCCATCGGGCGTCCACGAGGGACAGGGTATAAGGGTGGCCAGTGAAGGCGAGCCCGGCCGAAAGGGCGGGCCGAGAGGCGACCTGTACTGCTACATCAGGATAAAACCGCACGAATTCCTGCAGCGCGACGGAAGCAACCTTATCGCCGTTGTCCCCATAAGCATAACACAGGCCGCTCTTGGCGCAACTATCGAAGTGCCCAGCTTGAACGGGACGAGACAGTTGAAAATCCCGCCCGGCACTCAATACGGAAGTGTCTTCAGAATAAAGGGGCAGGGACTGCCGGATGTAAGGACGCGGCGAACCGGCGACCAGCTTGTGCAGGTCATCGTCGAAACGCCGGTGAAGCTGAACGCAAAGCAGCAGGAGCTGCTTAGAGAATTCGCCAAAACGGAAAATAAAAGCACTTTCCCAAAATCAAAGGGCTTTTTCGAGAAGCTGAAAAGATATTTCGGTAATAACTGATGAGGCACAGAAGACAGAAGTCAGAAGTCAGAGGTAACAATCAACGGAAAAATGTCAGATGAGTAAACCAAAGCAAGAGAAACAGAAAAAGCCAGAACCCGAAAGCACTGAGCCGGCAGACTACAATCAATTGTTGGATACGTTGCTGCAGCAAAAGGATGAACTTTTTGAAGACACATTTCTAACAAAAGAAGACAAGCATCTGATAGGCACATTGCCAAAAGAATATAGTGAGCCAGTGCGAAAAGCATTGCTGGAAAAGGGAGTGCTTTTTAAATACTTACGAGGAAGGTTGCAGCGTGTTGCCGCCGATTACGAGAATTTCCAGAAGCGCACGCCGAAACAAATCACAGAGGCGATTGCATACGAAAAGGAAAGGATAATCAAGGCGCTGCTGCCGGCTCTGGATAATCTTGAACATACGCTGACAAACGCACAGTCGGCTGAAGATGTCGATGTTTTTGTCAAGGGCATCCGGATTATCTACGACCAGATGCTCGATATCCTGAAATCACACGGTATAGAGCGGATAAAGGCGGTGGGTGAAAAGTTCGACCCTGCCCTGCACGAGGCAATGACACAAAAGACCGAGCCCGGCAAAGAAGAGAACATTGTGCTTGAAGAGTTTCAAACCGGATACAAACTCAACGGTCGAGTCATCCGGCCAAGCAGGGTGATTGTCAATAAGCCGCCTCGCCAGCAATCAACAGACGAATATGAAACGGGCGATGCGGAGTAACTGGTATGCCGACTTATGAGTATCTATGTGAGAATTGCGGACACAAGTTCGAGCGGTTTCAATCTATAACGGCCGGGCCGTTGCGCAAATGCCCCCGATGCAACAAGAGAACACTGAAACGGCTGGTCGGCAGCGGCGCAGGTGTAATCTTCAAAGGCAGCGGGTTCTACGAGACCGACTATAGAAGCGAAAGCTACAAAAAGGCCGAGGCAAAAGAGAAAAACAGTACTGAAACCGCCAAAGAAAAAACCACCAAAAGCAAAGACACAAAACCCGGCGAAAAAGCCAAACTAGACACAAAAAAGAAAACGACGTAACGACTTTATCGGGGATTAACAGATTTTCCCGCCCACTCTTTTATTCGCCGGCTGAAATCACAATAGTAAGATATACCCTTTCGCCATCTTCGGTTTGGGCTGCCGGTTTTCTGAGCGGCCTTTCGTTCGAGGTCAGGACCGGCTTGGGTATGGTTATCAAGTGCCCGGCTTCGCTACCGATAGCGGCTAATACCTCTTTACCCGGCAAGGCCAGGGTCATATTGTTTAAGACGGCGAAGTCACGTGCCGTCTTGATACAGTCATTGAGATTGTCCTGATTAACAATCCCGGCAACCTGCTCAGCCGAGACTTCATTAACCATTATCCGGTCGCCAATTCGACCGGTCTCGACAGATAACGTTGGCGAATCGAATCTGGGCCAAACGTATTCTAAATCAGCTAACAGCAAAGCGAGGGCTTGCCGGCTGCAGTTAATAGTATATACGCTTTTGCGGTCTTCAACTTCGGAGCTGACATAATCTGAAAGACCATTTTCCTCAATCGCCCTGTTGATAAATGCGTTAACTGCAACTAAGTCGCCTGTCTTCACTTCGAGCCTGCCGTTAAATCTCATCACATCTGCGGCGGGTTTGGCAATCGGTTTCTCGGCAACAGCCACCTCGACTTCTCTAACCGGCGGTTGCCACTGTTCAACAGCAACGGGTCTGTCTGTAGTCCACAGGACGCCTTCCGGCGCAGTTTCAGGGCCAATAATCGTATAGACGGTTAGCACCAAACCGGCCACCAGCGCAATCATAGCGGCGGCGGCAACAACCTTGCGAGCCAGCAAATGCCTTGCCCCCACCCGCCGGTCGAAAGTTTCTGTGCCGTGGGCGGGCTGCGTTAACAGTGTCTCTTTTGCCAGCGACGCCTTTATTCGGCTGACCATCTCAGCCGGCGCCTCGGCAGGCGGCAAAGAACCAACTAACATCTTACAGTTCTTAAGCTCGCCCAGCCGGCGTGCGACCTGCTTATCATTTGCTATCAACCGCTGAACCTCGGTTAACTGTCTGGTCGAAAGCTCTCCGTCAATGAAGCTGTTCAGCAGCTCGTCGATATTCGGAATTTCTTTCATTTCGAAATACTCTCCATAATCTCTTTCAGATTGCTTCTGGCCCTGCTCAATCTGCTTTTAACCGTCCCCAATTCAGTATCAAGCACCTCTGCAATCTGAGCATAATTCATACCCTCGATATCCCTCAGGACGACTACCGCTCTTTGGGGGTCATCCAGTTCCATCAACGCCTTTACAATCAGCTCACACAGCTCTTTGTTTGCAGCCACCGCAGCAGGGTCGGGCGAGCTTTCGTCGCACAAAAACTGCTTTAACGCCTCTTTTGCCTGCAAATCCGTTTCATCGGCGGTGTCCAGCGAGCTATGGCTGCCCCGGGCGGCCCTGCTGCGGTAATTCAGGGTCAGATTAACGGCTATTCTGAACGCCCAGGTGTAAAAGCTGCTTTGTCCCCTGAAGTTACCTATATTCTCTATTATTTTGACAAACGTATCCTGCGTAAGTTCCGCAGCATCATCGACATTCTGACACATCTTGAATATCACGTTATATATGCGATTCTGATACTTAAGTAACAGCCGTTGCATCGCCGTCGAATCGCCCCGCCGGCATTGCCTGACCAGTACGGCATCGTCAATGTTGATATTTGCCGCTTCCGCCACGGGTTTCTCCTTAATTAGACCAAAATCTGCAAAAAAGGTTCCTGTTAAAAATAAGCAAAAAATAAGTCAAATCGCAGCATATAATCGCAGATTGACCATTTTTGGTCAATCTAAATTCGCCGGTTCCGCACCCGCAGAGACAAGGCGGGAAGACCGGGACCATAAGCCGACTGTTAGCAGATTTGGCTTGACGAGCTATTAGCTAACAGATAGCGTATAGCACTCACCATATAGTATCGTTGATGCGATACAAGCAGAGATTTATAGCTCTGTCGTTATTTGCTGTTTTTTGATGGGAGCTGTATAGTGCAAGAGGCGATTGCAAAGGCCGGTGCCTTAATTGAGGCGATGGAGTATATCCGCCGGTTCCGCGGCCGAATCGTGGTCGTCAAACTCGGCGGCAGCGTCCTCGAAGATAGCTGCCTGCAAAAAAAGCTGCTGACCGATATCGCCTTTATGGCGACCGTCGGGATGGAAGCCATTATCGTCCACGGCGGCGGAAAGGCCATCACAAAGGCAATGAACCAGGCAAACATCGAGCCGGTCTGGGTCCAGGGACGACGCTACACCGATGACTGGACGCTGACAATAGCAGAGCATACGCTGGTGCATAAAATCAATACCCCTGTTTGCGAGCAGCTCATCGAGCTGGGCTGCCGGCCTGCGGGTCTGCATTCGCTGGCGAGCTGTGTATTGTTTGCCGAGCAACTGCGGCTGAAAGGCGAAAACGGCCGAAAACTCGACCTCGGACTGGTCGGGGAGGTCAGTGAGGTAAACGGGCATTTGTTAAAGACCCTCTGCGCCGACGGCACCATACCAGTCATCGCATCGATAGCGCTGGACAAAACGGGCGGAAAGCTGAACGTTAACGCCGACAGCGCAGCCGGCAAAGTGGCTGCGGCAGTCGGGGCTGAAAAGCTCGTTATCGTCAGCGATACACACGGGATATTGGCCGACCTTGAAGACGCCGGCAGCACAGTTTCAAGTCTTAATGAAACGCAGATTAAGAAAATGATTGACGCCGGCGTTATCACCGATGCGATGTTTCCGAAGGTGGAGGCCTGCGTAACGGCGCTGAAAGGCGGGGTCAAAAAGACACATATAATCGACGGCCGAATCGAGCATTCGCTTTTGTTGGAGATTTACACTGACAAGGGAATTGGTACTCAGATAATCAAAGAAAATAGAAAGGAATGAAAATGATAAATGAAATTTTGGCCTATTGGTGTCCAGGGCCATTCGAGCTGATAATTATTTCTGTTATCTTTTTTGGTTTCCGTTCACAGTATTTTAGATAATTGAAGTAAAAGTTTGTTTTTGTC
>CAYONQ010000084.1:0-10500 GCA_964405375.1 uncultured Pirellulales bacterium | reverse complement strand
TTAATAATCTACCGAATTATACTTGAGGATGCCCTCTCTTCATATCTTCACAGAGGGACAAAGAGGGAATGTCGAAGTAAGGGGGGGTAGGTGGTAAATGTTGACATAGTGGGTGACTTTTGGTACAATATGGTGTTGGATGTAAATAAATAGCTTACGTGGTCTGCTCCCTGCTGTGGGTGCAGCTACTTACCTTTGCAGGAGTAAACACATCATTATAAGAGCGTGGAGGAGGCAGACGGACTTTCCCTGCCCCCCTATTATCAGGAGATAAGTGATGAAAAAGAAGATTCCCGTGTCTTTGCGTCCGGCGCTTGTAGCGATTGTATTGGTTCTGGAGCTGTGCGGCACGGCTGCGGCGATTACAGGCGACCTCGACGGGGACAACTATGTCGATTGGAACGACCTCGACGTTCTCACCGACAGGTGGTTAAATACCGGCTGCTCGGCGGCTGACTGGTGCGGCGGGGCCGACATCGACCACAGCAGCAAGGTTGACTTTAACGATTTCGGCCTGTTTGCACTGCACTGGTTAGAGTCGACCGACTCCAACCTTGTCGGCTGGTGGAAGTTTGACGAGGGCAGCGGGACAGATGCGAATGACTCGAGCGGCTACGGAAATCACGGCACGCTCTATGGCGACCCTAACTGGGTCGCCGGCAGGATAGGAGTCGGTGCACTTGATTTTGACGGTGATGGTGATTACGTTCAAATTCCGGATGACGATTCTTTAACACCGAGCAGCGAGATTAGTATTGCGTTCTGGCTCTATAACAGGGGCGGGCAAGATGCAGGAATATATAAACGTGCAAGCTGTCCAGGTGAGCCGAATTCGCCGGGGGCTTCAAGAGCATATGTTATGAAGGTTGCTGATAGTACCGGCAAGCTAACATTGCGTATATATTCCCCCGGAGACTATACTGATGCTATTGAGAGCAATAACGCAGTTACACTGGACCAGTGGCATCATATAGCAGGTACCTTCGACCAGGGCGAGGCCGTAGTGTATATTGACGGGCAGTTAGATAATTCGGACACACTGTCGGTATCTTCTATATGGAATGATGCTCAGCCGTTAATTATCGGTGGTCAGTGGGAATATTGTGAAGAAGATAGCTTTTTAAGTAATCTAAACGGCAAAGCCGATGATGTGCGGATTTACGACAGGGCTTTGACTGCCGGAGAAATATGGCCGCTTTATCAGCAAGGGATGGGTGAGAAGGCGTTTAATCCTTATCCTGCTGATGGGGTGGTAGATGTTGAGCCGGATGTTGTCCTTAGCTGGTCGCCGGGATATGGGGCTGTCTCGCACGATGTGTACTTGGGCACTGATTACGACGATGTCAATGACGCCGATGTCGATGACCCCAACGTGTATATGGGCAACCAGACTGCTACCAGTTACGACCCCAACGGGCTTGAATACGAAACCGCTTACTACTGGCGGATTGATGAGGTCAATGATTCCAACGATAGGTGCAAAGGCGATGTCTGGGGCTTTACGACGGAGTCGATGCCACCGCCGCCGGGCCAGGCAAGTAATCCCAGTCCGTCAAATACGGCGACAGGTGTAAGTATAAATGCGGACTTGAGTTGGACGGCGGGTGCCGGTGCGACCAGCCATGATGTGTACTTCGGGACGGATTCTACGCCGGATTCAGGTGAGTTCAAGGGCAATCAGCCGGGAACTACCTTCGACCCCGGGACAATGAGCTACAGTACGACCTACTACTGGCGGATTGACGAGAAGAACGCTTACGGGACGACTACCGGTGATGTGTGGAGCTTTACGACGGAGTCGATGCCACCGCCGCCCGGCCAAGCGAGTAATCCCAATCCGTCAAATACGGCGACCGATGTAAGCATAAGCGCTAATCTTAGCTGGACTGCCGGTGCCGGTGCGACCAGCCATGATGTGTATTTCGGGACGGATTCGACGCCGGATTCAGGCGAGTTTCAGGGCAATCAGCTAAGCACCCACTTCGACCCCGGTATTATGGACGTCAGCACGACTTACTACTGGCGGATTGACGAGAAGAACGCTAGCGGCACGACGACCGGCGTTGTATGGAGCTTCACAACAGAGACGACACCAACCGGCCCCGGTCAAGCCGGCATTCCCTACCCGTCGGACGGGGCGGCAGACATAAGAACCACAACCGCCTATCTGAGCTGGAAGGCCGGTTCTGATGCGACCAGCCGCGATGTGTATTTCGGGACGGATTCTACGCCGGATGCAAGCGAGTTCCAGGGCAGCCAGATAAGTATGACCTTTAAGCCCGGCACTATGGCTGAGGGGGTTACGTACTACTGGCGGATTGACGAGAAGAACGCCGGCGGCACGATAACCGGTGATGTGTGGAGCTTTACGACATCGGTCTTCCCGGATGTGGCCGATTTGGGATGGGACAATGTAATAGCTCAGCCGTGGGACAGTCCCGACAGATTAGACCATTTTGATGACTTTATTACCGCTAACGGTGCGCACCCGCGTCTGTTATTAACGCAGGCAGATGTAAATGACTTAAAATCCAAAATTAGTTCCGGGATATACAATGATATGTGGCTTGTTATCAAGAACAAGGCGGATGGCTATCTTAGCTCCAGTCCCAGAAATAATCCCGGCAGCGAAAGCGACACCCGCAGCGACGGCGACGCTGTTCCGTGGCTGGCTATGGCGTACCTGATGACGGATAACACGGCGTATTTAAATAAGGCGGTAAGCTGGATGACGACGGTTTGTAACTATTCGGAGTGGGACGGTAATGGCAGCTTGGGTGCCGGCCACTGTCTTATGGGAGTTTCACTGGCTTTCGACTGGTTGTACAACGATATGACGCCCACGCAGCGAAATACGATACTGAACGGCTCGTCAGGGACGAGGGGGTTAACTTATTTTGCGAACCAGATGGCAAACGGCAGTCCGTCACATAAAGAGCGTTACCTTGCAAACCACTGCCAGGTGGAATACGGCGGCCTGTCTGCTGCGGGGTTTGCCCTTTATGGTGAAGTAACAGCGGCTGAGAGCTGGTTAAGGAAGGCATACAATATATTCGATGCGGCCTTTAGAGTGTGCGGCAACGACGGCAGCTCCACCGAGGGACACAATTATTATGGGCTGATGACGGAGTTCCAGATGCATTTCGATAAAATGGCAAAACAACTTCTGGGAAGAGATTTTTACGCAGAAAGTGAATGGCTGAGAAACATCGGCAGCTTCATTCTCTATTCCAACCTGCCTGACTTTAGCTCCGGTGACAACATTATGCGTTATGGAGACACATCAAGCTATACCTACGGCAGTCACGGTCCTGTTTATCAGATGTTTAACGTTGCCAGCGAGTATAACGAGCCATATTACCAGTGGTTGGCTCTGGAGATGTTTGACAGAGCAGTAGGAACCGGCGACAGGATGGGCTGGTCGTGCCTGTTATGGTACGATGACACGATTGCTTCCACTGCGCCCAGCGACGGCAATCTGCCCACATACAGGCACTTTGAGAGTACCGGCTGGATTACGAGCCGAAGCGGCTGGGATGCGGATGCGGTTATGGTGGGCTTTAAGTGCGGGCCGTTCCACGGCCACGCCGTTCAGGCGCTATATGACGAGATGACAAGTTTTCACCAAATCGTAAACGGACACGGACATCCCGACGTTCAGCATTTCAACGTCTATGCTTACGGTCAGCGGCTGGCAACCGATGACGCCTACTCAAAACCAAAATGGACATACTATCACAGCACTATGCTTGCAGGAACCGGCACTATCGGTGCGTCCGGCCAGCTTGGCGATACCTACACCAGCGGCTCAAGCTGGTTTGACAGAGATGAGGTCTTCAATGCAGGGGCGACGAGTGCCATAATCAAGGCCGAGAGCACGACGGAATACGATTACATCATCGGTGATGCGGAGAACATCTATCGCGAGCACTTCGACAACGGCGGCGACCTGACCAAATTCCTGCGCCACTTTATCTATATCAAGCCGGATATTGTTGTGATTGTCGATGAGCTTGAGTCTAACTCAACTGCATCAGGTTATTACCGGTGGAGAATGCGGTACGAGGGCTCCGCCAGCGGAAGCGGTGATTACTACACCGTCTCAAACAGTGATGTGCGGATGGATACCCATTTCGTTCACACTCAATCCATCAGCACGAGCGTCAGTGGAACTTACATACTGGCCGGTTTCGACAGCACGGGCTCAGACCTGCTGGTAACGGTTCTGCACCCGAGGAGAAACACCGACTCGGCCTGCACGATTGATTATTCATCGATTGTCGGGACAGATATTGAACTGACCATAACCACAGCCAGCGGGACAATAAGCGTTGACATTGACCTGGCGACACAGGAGGTGACAATTTATTGAGGGGTATTGAACGGCTGGTGGTAAAGGCCGGAGGACTGGCATTAGAAAGAGACTCTTCAGTCCTCCGACACTTCGGCAAGCTCGGGACGGGTGACCCGAGTGACGAAATTGGTGCGAGAGAGCTGGGGCTGGTTGTAATAATGAAATTCGAGGGGGATTTAGTGAGTGCTTGCTTTTATATAAAACAAGGCCCCGCAACCTGGCGGGACCTTTGCTTTTACAACGCTTTGCTCTAAATTATCCTGGAATCACATTGGTCGCACATGGGCCTTTTTTG
This sequence comes from uncultured Pirellulales bacterium, assembly GCA_964405375.1. Lineage (GTDB taxonomy): Bacteria > Planctomycetota > Phycisphaerae > Sedimentisphaerales > Anaerobacaceae > CAYONQ01. The sequence continues at coordinate 5,851 of CAYONQ010000084.1, read as the reverse complement.
CCCTCGCCGACCTCGAACTCGACCTTTTGGCCTTCATCGAGCGATGCGTAGCCTGAGGCCTTTACTTCCGAATGATGGACGAATAAATCGTCGCCTCCGTCATCCGGAACGATAAATCCAAAACCTTTAGATGCGTTAAACCATTTTACAGTACCTGTACTCACTTGCATTTCTCCTTGGCCCTGTTTAAAGAGCTGCTAATTGATATCTCTACCTTTGTTTAACGGGAATTACTATCGAGAGATGAGATAATATCCCCTTTCTTAATTTTCGCTATTAAAGCACAATAATCAAAATATGCAACAAATAAATATCACTTTACCACCAAATATGGGCTGGATACGCTAAAAAGACGGGTCAGCAAATAATAAAGGCCTTTTTTTTAGTATCGACCTCTGCCGCCGCCGCCAAAACCACCGCCTCTTCCCCCACCGCCACGGTCGCCTCGACCATCACGACGACTATCGGTCTTTGGGCGGGCCTCGCCAGCCCCTTAGGGGCCAGCATGCTTTCGGGTTTTAGGGAAACAGTAGTTTTTTATTGTAATCCAGTCCAGGGGCCGTATAATTTCAAATCAAGTGAGCGGCGGAGACAAAGCAGCCGGGGCGGCGGTTAGTTAGTGGATGGTGAATCTTGTGTTATGTAATAAAGGATGAAAAAATGAAAAAAACAGTGATTTCTATTTTGGCTGTCAGCACAATGTTAGCTTTGGTGTCAGGCTGCGGCCCAAGTGCGAGGCTTCCGGTTACTGAAAGACGACAGGTAGTTCGCGATATGGAAGCAGAAACCCTTGAAAGACTTTATCAAGAACAGGCCTCCACAAAAGACAAGGTCAAAAAAGCTGCAGGATACGGGGTTTTTGCCAATGCCAATATAAATATAATCTTTATAAGCGGGGGTGGTGGATATGGCGTCGTTGTTGATAACTCCACAGGGCAACGGACGTATATGAAAATGGCATTAGGGGGTGTCGGTCTCGGATTGGGTGTTAAAGACTATAGACAAGTTCTCATTTTCAAATCCAAAGCGGCCTTAAGTAAATTCGTCGAGAGCGGGTGGGAGTTTGGCGGCCATGCCGATGCTGCAGCAAAAGCAAGCGAATCGGGAGGAGAATTAAGCGGCGAAGGAGCGATTGGCGCTGATATCGAGGCGTATTCCATGACGAAGTCGGGCCTGGCGCTGCAGGCAACTGTCGCAGGGACAAAATACTGGAAAGATGATGACCTGAACTGAGCGGAGATGCTTTGGCAGTTTAGTGATTGGTGAATGGTGATTAGTGATTGGTGATTAGTGAGTAGAAGAGGGCGTAAAAAAAGCCGCTTTGAAAAGCGGCTTTTTTGTTCGCATATTATCTAAATAGATTCTTCACTGCGTTCAGAATGACAAGTTGGGTTTTACCAATTGGTGTTGTTTTGTTCGGTTTCTCTCGGGTGGGCGCTTTCGTAAACTTCTTTTAGTTTCTTCGTGGTGAGGTGCGTGTAAACCTGCGTTGTCGAGAGCGACTGGTGGCCGAGCAGCTCCTGAACGCTTCTTAAATCGGCGCCGTTGTTTAACATATGGGTTGCGAAGCTGTGACGTAATGTGTGGGGGCTGATAGCGGGGTCGAGGCCGGCCATTTTGAGGTATTTGTCCATTTTGCGGCGGACGCTGCGTGTGCTGAGGCGTCGGCCATGCTTGTTCACGAAGAGGACCTTCGAGTCAAAATTGGCGTTGCTCTGTGCCCTTTTATTTCTGAACTCCATATAGTGCTGAATGACCTGCAAAACGGACGAGCTGATTGGCGAGATTCTTTCCTTTTTGCCTTTGCCCCTGACGTGGATTACCTCGCCCAAGAAGTCTATATCGTCCATATTCAGTGCTACAAGCTCGCTGACCCTTATTCCGGTGCTGTAGAGCGTTTCCATAATGGCCTTGTCTCTTGCGCCCAGCCAGGTATTCATCGGTGGTGTCTCGAGCAATCTCTTTACTTCTTCGTATTCAAGGAAGCGGGGCAGCTTTTTCTCCTGCTTTGGTGTTCTGACTACCGTAACAGGATTGGAGTCGGTCCGGTTTCTCTTAACGAGAAACTTGTAAAAGCTTCTGAGCGTGGCCAATTTGCGGGCGATAGTGGTCTTAGAGTACTGTTTTTCATTTAGAAAGCCCAGATACGCCCTGACGTCGTCCGTCTGCACCGAAAGCAGCAGCTGGTCAACCTCAACTTTTGTGCGCGTTGCCACGGCGGTAGCAGGGCCTCCGTGTTGCGAGTCAAGTGGGTGCATCAAAGGGGGGCCGGCGACGTGGCTGGTCTCACCGCGGCCAACCAAAAACTCGGCAAACTGGTTTAAATCGGTACCATAACACTTGGCCGTATGCTCCGAGAATCGTTTTTCAAAGTTCAAGTAATTCAGAAAGTCCTGGATAACTTCGACGTCTTTCATAATATACACCTGCCTGTTCGTTAAAATCATTAAAGCTAAAAAGCTAAACTTTATATTTTTCACTTTGCGCTTTTATGTCTTTACATTCTCGCGCAAAAGTTCGTCCGCCTGGCCGATAAGTGACTGCGTCAGTTTAAAGCTCAGCACGGCTGCATCAAACCAGTCAAAATCCGTTCGCTTATCCTTTGCCTGCTCAATTAGAGCATCCAGAAGCTCGTCTTCACAGCCACTGTCGTAACGAAATATAAACTTCTCATTTCCCTTGTTCAAAACCAACTGTCGCTTCGTTTCTTTCATTACATATTCTTTATCGGTCTAAAAGCAGTTTACTAAAGGCAAAACTTCAATTTTATTTGTCAAGTATGATAAAATCAGCACTTTAGAAAACGCCACAACGCTTTTATCGGCCAATAAGCCGCTTGTCTTTACAAATTGACTGCGAATATCGGTAGATTACACCAAATTTACATAAATTTATTAGACGTCGAAAAATGTCTATGGTGGGGATATTTTTCCCTCTTAATCCGGTGTTTTTGCGAGATTTATCTTCAAGTGAAGTGAAGGTCTCAGGACGGGGCCTTGAAGAAGGTTACGCCGTCTTTCCGCTCGCTACAAACGGCCCCCTGCTGCTGTAAGTGAGTGATATACTTCAGCGCCTCATTGCGGCCGATACCCAGCCCCAAACAAATATCATTCAGCGAGCAAGGCCTGCGTTTCAGCATTGATAATACATTCTCGGCTTTACTTTCAACCATTTTGCTGGAACGTCCGGGCGAAAAATCCGCCACAACCTCACAGTTTTCCAACTGACCGGCTATAGAATCAAGCTGCTCGGCACTTACTCTCTTGACAGCGGGTTCGGCCGTGGGACGCACGGCGGTATTTAGCTGTACCTTATCCGGACGAATACGTTCTATAGCAGTCTTGATTTTGGCGATTTGCCCGCTACCAGTATTTAGACCATCGATTAAAAATACCTCAAGCCATATTTGGCCGGTAAATTCGTCTCTAAAGGTACATAATCCTGAAATCAAACTTTTGATACTGATATCCCTGTGGGGACGGTTTACCTTCTGGAAAACCTCTTCATCGCCGGCATCAAGGGACGGCAGGACCACATCGGCTTTGGCACAATCCACACGCACATCCTTTTCGTACAGCAGTGTGCCATTAGTCAGTACGGCTACGGGAATATCCGTAATTTTTTTTATGCCGTCTATGAGTTCGCCGAGCCGTGAATGCAGGGTCGGCTCACCGGAACCGCTAATGGTGATATAATCAGCATCTAACCCCTCGGTCAACTTTTCTTTCAGCTCGGCCAAGACTGCTTCAACAGAAGCATACTCTTTTCGTTCAACGGTTTTTTCCGTGGTTTTACCGAGCTGGCAATAGATGCAGTCGAGGGTGCAGACCTTGAAAGGCACAATGTCAACGCCCAAGCTCCGTCCCAATCTTCGTGAGGGCACCGGCCCATACAGATATTTTCTTTTTTCGGGCAATTTTATCCGTTTACGACCTCAAATATTTCTTTGCAGGGTTTCAGTAAATCTTCGAGCCACGCTATCGGGATAATGCTGGCAGCGTCTGATTTTGCTTTCTTGGGTTCAGGGTGCACCTCGATGAAAAGGCCGTTGGCACCGGCTGCGACAGCGGCTTTGGCAAGTATTGGTGTCATTTCCCGTTGTCCGCCGCTTGCGGTACCGAGGCCGCCGGGCTGCTGCGTGCTGTGAGTGGCATCGAAAACAACGGGATAGCCCAGCTTTTTCATACTGTAAATGGCCGTCATATCGTTGACGAGCCGATTGTAGCCGAAAAATGTCCCGCGCTCGGTGAGCATTATCTTCTCATTGCCACAAGAGCGGACTTTCTCTGCCGCATTATTCATCTCCGCAGGCGAGAGAAACTGGCCTTTCTTGATATTTACCGGTTTTCCCGTTCGGCCACAGGCGACAAGCAGGTCGGTCTGCCTGCACAGAAAAGCAGGAATTTGAAGACAATCAACGACTTCACCCGCCACCGCCGCCTGAGCCGGCTCGTGGACATCTGTCATAACCGGCAGGTTGCTCTTTCGACGGACAGCAGCGAGAACCTCCAGGCCCTTTTCCAGACCCGGCCCGCGAAAACTGTGCAAACTCGAACGGTTGGCCTTGTCGAAACTGGCCTTGAAAATCATTCCCACGCCGACCCTTTCGCCAATCTCGGCGAGTCTATCCGCAATATCCAGACAGATATCTTTGGTTTCAATAACGCAGGGCCCTGCTATCACAAACAAAGGCGCATCCAAACCAACCTTAACATCACGTATTTTAAAATTTACTTTACCCATATCTCGCTCCAAAGTGCCTAAAGTTTGGAGTGCCTAAAGTTGTGGAATTTTTCTTCACTTCAGCTCACTTTAGGTACTTTAGTTCACTTTAGACACTTCATTTTTGAATCATCCTATTGCCCTGATGATTCTTGTTCTTATCCCAGCCGGTTTGGCGCCTTCGGGCACCATTACATTTACCGCCTGTGGTATCACCTTGATCTCCACCGGCAAGGCGGGGCCGGGGTCACCGTCAATTTCAGTGTCTATATCAGCACCTTGCGAAGTTACAGTTATCTCTTTGCCCTGACGATAAATGACGTCGCCACAATCGGCATGCTGTTTGAGAACCGTCATCAGCGAATGCTTTATCAAATGCACCCGAGAGCCGCATTTGTAAATACAGACGTCCAGCAACCCATCGCCGAAATCGGCGTAGTGTAATATCTGAAGCCCTACCGCATACCTTGAGATATTGCCGACAAAAACCAGTCCCCTGCCGTCAAAAATCTCCTCGCCGTCCACTTCTACCTTCATCGCATCGAATTTATAGCTCCAGAACGTCCGCCATAGCGGCCAGAAGTAATCAGAGTAATCTATGTGTCCCTCTCGCTGCTCGCTGACGCGCCTGACCACCTCGCCGTCAAACCCGAAGCCGGCTATCGAGGTAAAACATTTTCCGTTGGCACTACCCAGGTCCAAAGGCCGAATGTACGCCGCCTCGAACGTCTTTATTATTGTCTCAAGCTTCTCGTCAAAACCCAATTCATTTGCCAGCAGATTTTCCGTGCCGCACGGCACTATCAGCAAGGGTTTGTCACTTCCTTCCAGGCCGTGTGCAACCTCTCTAACGACACCATCGCCGCCGACAACAACAACCATCGCACAGTCGTAATCGACCGCAGCATCGGTAGCCAGCTCGCAGGCATTTTCCAGAGACTCGGTCAGATTAAACCTGACATCAAAACCTTTTTTAACCAGGTATCCACCGAACTTCCGGCTGACCAATCTCCGGCTTCCGGCACCCGATTTGGGATTTACGATATAGGCGATGTAACCATCATCCGGTTTCATATTTTGTTTCCGTTCACAGTATTTTAGATAATTGAAGTAAAAGTTTGTTTTTGTC
>CAYONQ010000083.1:9507-11346 GCA_964405375.1 uncultured Pirellulales bacterium | reverse complement strand
AAATGCCGAAAGCATTACTACCCGGAATTTGAAAGGAGTCTGAACAATGGCAAAGGACGAAAAGCCAGAACCGGAAATGTTTCCCAAAATTGCTGCCAAAGCTAAAGTCAAAAGCTATGAGCGGCTCAAGGATGGTCTTAAACTCAAATTCGACAAACTCACTTTTTCAACCACCCAAAAAGAGCAGCTCGATGATTGGATTGACTACGAAGAAGAAGTGATAGTAACCATTCAAGCAGTAACGAGCACGATGAAATAATGCCCGAAAGATTTACGCCTTTTTACGAATGGGCGGTTACAGATTATGGCTAAACCACAGCTCGAAAAGGGATATACAAAAGTTGCAAATGAAATACTGGAGAATATAGTTAAAATCAACTTGAGTGCATATGAAAATCGCATACTTTGGTCAATAATCCGCCTGACTTATGGTTGGAACAAAAAATCAGCACGCATCAGTTTAACTACATTGAGCAACCTGACAAATCTCCCAACTAAAAAGGTGAGCGTTCTTCTCAAAAAGTTAGAATTTAAGCTATTGATTATTATTGAACGTAAGAGAAAAGGGTTTATTATCTCATTTCAAAAAGATTATGATGTTTGGCGGAAAGCAACACAAATCAACTACTCAAAAGCCGACCCTGCTATATTGGCAAGCAAAAGATGTGCTATTTGTAAAGGGCAAAATAATCTACAACGGCACCATATTTTACCAAAAGAATGGGGTGGTTCTGACGCAAAGCAAAATAAAGTTCTTTTATGTCGTTTAGGCCACGATAGGGTACACATTTGGTTGAAATATACCAAATTTAAGAACGGACAAGACCTTTATAATAAATTCTGGGACGAATTGAACCATCCCCTGTTTGGGGGACCATTCAACCTCGACCTATCCCCTGAACAGGTGAGTAAACTATCCCTTATAGAGGTGAAAAAAATATCCCCTATTGAGGGGACTATAAAATACATTAAAGAAAGGAAAAAAAAGGATTTTCTTTCTTCTCAATTAAAAAAAGAAATAAAAGACAGGGATTCTTGGCTTCAATGCCAAGAATGTGGGATGAGATACCCACCTATTCACAAAACCTGCCCAAGCTGCCAGAAAAGGGCCAAGCCACTGACCGAAAAGCAATTCCAAGCCCGTAAACAAAAATTACTCGAAGGGTTAAGGAGCTGACAAAATGAGCAAAAACGAATTAAACAAAAAATGGGTAAAATCAATCAGCGAGAATCTACATTATATTTTTGTGTTTATGAACCATAGATGGGCAGATTCTAAAGACGTTCATTATATGCCCTCACCAAAGCAAATAGCTAAACGAATAACAGACCTGTGGCGAGATGTAGTTGAAGGGTCAACTATGTCAACCGGTGGATTAAGTGTTTCTATCGACCCAGATGGCGACCCGGAGGTGTCTTATAGCAAAGACATCAAATTTAGTTATAACGGCGGCGAACCTTATGCAATTTGAGCAAAGTTGGAAAGGAACTGACAGATGCCAACTAAGCAAGTATGTACAGTTTTTGCGAAAATTGCTGATTTAGCTTGTCTATTAGGCGTGGCAAATCTAAATCAACGTGATGACTGTTGGGAATACCAAATTGATTCGCATTGGTTTATCGCTGTCAACGGGCACGAAACACCAACAAAAACAAAGGACGGAATCGAAGTCGAACCTTTTGGTTGTTATGTCAAATTCAATGGTTGGCCGGCCGGCCTGTTTAACCCCTTTGGCGGAGCTATTGCGGCGGGAACGCTTGCGAACGAAGACGCTTTTATCAAAGCACTTGATAATGCAATCCAGGGGGAGACGATATGAGAAGAAGTAATGAGAAGGA
>CAYONQ010000083.1:0-9407 GCA_964405375.1 uncultured Pirellulales bacterium | reverse complement strand
GTAGAAGATTTAGCAAAAGAGCTTGAGAAAGTCCTCTGAAAGGAGATTGAGATGAGTTTGTGCGAAAAACACAAAAACGCATACGCCCCAATGTGTCCAGTCTGTATGATGGAAGAAAGAGATGCAATCCAAGCCGAAAATAAACAAATGAGAACGAATGTTGATAAATGTACAAAAATGAACCGAATGCTTATAAAAGAAAATTCACACTGGAAAAAAAGGTACATAGAAGCTGTGAATGATATGGCTGAACTAAAAAGAGAAGGCCGAACAACGAGCGAATGATTTCAGGACCGGCACAGGCGAGTTCTCCATACCACGCCCGGATATTGAGGGGATTGTGTTCCTGTAAACCCCGTCCCCCCCTAAGCCCCCCATATTTATCTTGACATAACTTAGGGGGATTGTGTAATTTAGAGTAGCCGATAAGTAAGAAAGGAGTCTGAAATAATGGATAATTGGTTAGTACCTGATTGGTTAATTTTTGTGAGTGGTTTTGCTTGTGGCATTGTGGGAACTCTGCTTGGGATAGCTAACGCAAAATATGAACCGTAGAGCATTCTTAAAAGCCGTTGGTTTGACGATAGCAGCACCCGGGGCTGTGCTGGGGGCGGTTAAAGCAGTTCCGCCAGTGGGGGTTGACCCCACCATATCAGGTGAGGAATTTACTGTTGCTATGATTCAAGAAATCGTAAGAAAAAGGCTGAGGGATTCGCCCACAACTTATTATATTTTTATCCACCCCAAACAACACTCTGCCTTGAAAGTAATGATAGCAAGGGACAAATACAAGCACGAACGCTGGCTCATAAGGCATAATCGCTGGTTGGAGAGACAGCGCAGGCCGCCAATACATTGTGAAAAACCGGAATATGGCGTTTGGGGTGGTGTGCAGATAATTGAGACTGACCCCGAAGAAAAAAAGGGGATTTATTGACAGTTTCTGCCGATTTGATTGTATAACAGGGCAGATATGGCGAATGAAGCAGGAAATAAAAGATTATCAGACAGACCCCTTGGGATTGTCGATATGGAACTCGCAAGGGTTAGGCCATTGAATCGCATAGGTAGTGTTCAATTGGAATATCTTGCGGGAGAAATCACCAACGAAGAAGCTGCGGAAAAGTTGGTGGAGATAATAGAAAATGCCTGACCCCGAAGGAAATAACTTGACACCGGAGAGGGTTGCGAGTATAATATTGACTGAAGATGAGACGAGATTCATTACAAATCTGCGAATCCAGGCAAAGAGGAATCCTTATGCCAAATTAGCTGTTTTAATCCAGGTACACGATGGCGAGGTTCAGTATGGCACATTGTGCCTTGGCGCCGCGCCGGATACCAGCACAATAAGACTCTAAAACAGAGCTTACCTTCCACCATAAAGATAGCTCCCCTTTTGTAACCAGGGGAGTTTTTTTATTTATGGCTAACTACAAGAAAATAGCACCGAGGATTAAAGTGAGGATCAAGCGGATATGGGGCTGGTTTTACGTTCTGGCCAGAAATGGAAAGGGGTGGGTAATTCTGGACAAGGCCGAAACAAGGGACGAAGCGTTAAAATTCATAGAGGACTATCACACCAACAAGGACATTCGATGGTCAACTGACGTGAAGATTCGTGCGGGATGGGTCTGCGAGCAGTGTGGCGAGCTCGATAGGAAGCTGCTTGAAGCCCATCACATCGACCCTGTGGCCGTATGCCCTGAAAAGAGGTATGACCCGGATAACGGCAAATGCCTCTGTATGTTCTGCCACGCGGCTGCTCACACTGGCTGGGCACGGCTGTCTATTCTGGCGCGATTGGCGTTGGTTCTTTACGGCAGACTCTACCCGCACAAGAAAGCTGAAATACAAAGGATGGCCGGATAATGGCTAAGGCGAAGAAACATACAAAATCTAAAGTCACCGCGGCTTCTCTTACTATACGCCAGAAGCGGCTTTGCGACATTTATCACGCTATGGAGAAGCCGAATAAGCGGATAGCTTATGAGCTGGCCGGCTATAAATGCAGGGGGGAAACCGCCAGGAAGGAAGCCCAACGGGAAATAGCCAAGCCGCACGTCAAGGCATACCTGGATTCCCTGAAGGAAACGGCGACCAAAAACGCACAGAGGACGGCGGATGAGATAATAGCAGAGCTTGAGAAAATCGCCTTTTCCAACATAGCTGATTATGTGACCTTTGGCAAGAAGGGGGTCACGTTTAGGGACTCAAACAAATTGACCCGAAAACAGATGGCGGCCGTTTCAGAGGTAACGGAAGTCAGCACGAAGTACGGCAAAAGAAAAGCATTTCGATTATGGGACAAGCCGGAAAGTTTACAACTATTGGGTAAGCGGCACGGTTTGTTTCCGAACAAACAGGAAGTGACGGGCAAAGACGGTGGGCCGATTGAGCACAGCGTCTCGGTTGTTCATTTTAGCAAAAAGTCATGATACCAAACAGTAGGTTCACAGACAATTTGCAGTATTGGCAGTTTGAGGCGCTTGAGGCGTTCGACAGTGGGAAGGTTGATTTTATGGTTCTTGAGTGGGCCCGCCGACACTGGAAGTCCACCACGATATTGAACATTTTATTGAGATGCTGCGTTGAGTACCCCAATTCTATTTATACCCACGTTTTCCCTTTTTACCACGAAGCAAGAGAGACCATCTGGGAAGACCCGAAGATGCTGGACAGTTATTTGCCCGACAAGAAAACAGAGATGTTCTGGAAGAAAAACGAAACCAAGCTGCATGTCAGGTTCGCCAACGGCTCATTATACAGGCTCCGGGGAGCGGACAAGTTCGATACCCTGCGTGGGCCGGATTGTGATGGGGTTGGATTTGACGAATGGTCGATGATACGAGAGAAGGCCTGGACAACGATATTTATGCCGATTATTGCCGGCAAGCAGCACGACAAGACCAAGAAGCGGGGGAGATTCGCATTGTTCGGCTACACTCCTAAAGGCATAAACCACGCAACAAGAATGTTTGACTGGGCGGCGTATATGTCGGAACGGGGGCAAACCCTTCCTACTGAGGGGGCGGCGGCAAAGTGCAGGCCCAGGTGGTTTGCCAGCAGGGTAATAAACGACAGGACGAACTTTCTTGATCCTGAATTTCTCAAGATGGCCGAGGGAATGTGGCCGAAGGCTGTCCGCGACCAGGAAATCAACTGTGCCAGAATCACCGATGAGGAAATGGTCTTAATTACCTCTCGAATGATAGAGGACTTGAAGGGTTACCACATCCACCCCACAAAGACACGGCACATTATTTCCTGCGATCCCTCGCTCGGCGGCGATGCCTGCCCGATACATTATATCCGCAATGGGCGTATCGAAGACAAGCTCATCCTGCATGAGCGCAATCCGATGATAATCACCGGCCACATCATAGCAATGGGCACCAAGCATAAATGCGAGGACTATATCGTTGACGCCACAGGCATTACGGTAGGCAAGGCAATTGTCGCCCGAATGAAGGAGCAGGGCCATACAAGGGTATATGGTTTCGAGTCCGCCGGCAAGGCCCAGGATGATAAGCGGTTTTACAACAGGAGGGCGGAGATAGCTTGGTATGTAGCCGAACAGATTGACGCCCATCAAATCCCGTACATAGAGGACAAAGACACACGAGAAGACCTTACTGTGGAACACTACAGAGTCAGTGATTCGAGGGGGCGTCTGATTTTAGAGCCGAAAGAGGACACCAAGAAAAGATTAGGGAGAAGCCCCGATGATGGTGATGCTTTCAAAATGGGCGTCTGGCGACTTCAGTACGTCGAAGCCCTTCAGGACAGAAGAAGGCGCAAGCGAGACCGATGGGACCCGAAGCCGGCAAGAGTTTCGGCAATGAGTGGATAGAGATATGCCCCTTAAAAAAGGCAAAACCCAGAAAACGATAAACGAGAACATTCGGGAAATGGTTGACGCAGGCCACCCGCAAGAACAAGCGGTTGCAGCCGCTCTCGATACGGCAAGGAAAAGTGGGGCGAAAATCCCCAGGAAAGGAAGACGTAATGGCACGAAAAAAGGAAACTGAAGCCCCACAAACGCAAACACTGAATGTTTGCGGACGTTTTGTTCCAGTTGTGATGGGCAATGAAAGGACTGAAAATGGCAAAGGCAAAGACAAAGGCAAAGACAAAGGCAAAAGTAAGCTTTCCCAACGTAAACCCCCCAGCGCTGAGTGAACGCAATGCACCGAAGAAACCGACTACTTTGAGGGTGTGCGGTAACGTCATCCCCGTAATCGATGGGAAGGCGGCGGAGTCAGACCCCAAGAAATTGAGGCGCAGGGCTCAACAAGCGGCCCGGCGGCGTGGTGTAGATATTGACGAGACAAGGATATGACAGAAACAAGTCGAATAACCAAGTTGCAGGAGTGGCGGCGAGAAGACTTCTCCGAGAGCGACCCGTGGCGCAAACGTGCTATGGAAAGCTATCGGTTCTATACGGCGATTCGCCAGTGGGACCAGGCCGACCTTGACAAACTTAATAATGAGGACAGGCCGCACTTGACAATTCCCTTGATAGCCCCGGTCGTCAATACGCTCGTAGGCCATCAGATTGATAATGAGCAGCAATTCAGGTTATATCCTCGCAGGAACGGCTCGCGGGCGGTTGCGGCGTTAGGCACAGAGTTATTGAAGCACACCCTCGATGATTGTGACGGTTTAGACCATTTCACAGAGATATTCCAGGATGGTCTTATCGGCGCTATCGGAGTCATTGGGATTGAGAAACAGAGGTTGCGGGACAAGATAAACGGTGAGCTTATTATTCGCAAGAAATCGCCGTTTTCTGTTCTTTTCGACCAGAACGCCAGCGAATACGATTTCAATGAGAGCGGCAGGCGGGTCTTTGAAGAACAGTGGCTGACCGCCGAGGAAATCAAGCTGGGTTACAACAAGGCCGTCAAGGACATTCAGGAGGCCACTGCTTCCCCGAGGTTCAATGAAGAAAAAATGTCAAGCGATGACGATTATGCTGAATCCAGAAATGCCCCTGCGAAAAGAAAGGACCAGTACCTTGTCAATAAGGCGTATTGGCGGGAATGGGTAAAGAACGTTTACCTGGTTGACCTTTCCACCTGGTCAACCCGGTTATTGGCCGGCGCCAAAATGATTGAACTTGCCAAAAGAGCAGTTGAGGCACACAAGGCCCAGGCCGCGGAGTTGGGAATAGGGCCACGCCTGAGAATTATCGAACGTGCGGGCTGGATGCTTTACAAGACGCATTTTGTCGGCGAGATGGAGCTTCAGCATGTAAAGGACCCGTGGAACGGCATTATGGATTTTCCGCTAATTCCGTTCTATCCGTATTGGGCCGATGGCTACCCGATGGGGGTGGTTGATAACCTCAAGGACCAGCAGCGAGAATTGAACAAGCGAATAAGTCAGGAGCTGCATATCCTCAATACAACGGCAAATGCCGGATGGATAATCGGTGATGGTGGTGACGCAGAGGCGGTAGAAGACTTGAAAGAACGTGGGGCGAAAAGCGGGTTTGTCCTCGACAGAAGCAAATTTGGGGGTTTTGTGGAGAAAATAAAACCCAACACTTTACCGGTCGGTCATGCCCAAATGGCCGAGCAGCACGAAAAGTACATTGACAAGAGTTCCGGGGTGGATCCGAACCTGCGTGGCGCAAAGATGGGTGATGAAAGCGGTAAGGCGATAACGGCTCGCTTTGCGGCGGGGATGACGGTATCGGCGATAGTTCACAAGAACTTCCGCAGGACGCAAAAAACGGCTGCGAGGTTCCTATGGGACGTAATTCGGCAGAAAGATGAAAGTGGGGAGAGCACGGTCTATTCCGATAAGGAGATAGAATCAATCGTTCAGGAAGCGAGCTTGCAGGAGTTCATGAGGGTTGACGAGATGGGCCAGCAGGTAATTGATTTGAGTCCGTTTCGCCAGGAGGACATCGGCAATTACGGTATCAAGGTATCCACCAGTCCGAATACACCGACTATCAGGGCGGAGAACCTGGAAATGTTATTGAAGATAGCAGAGGTTTACGGCAGGCTCTACGGTCAGCCGATAATCCCACCGGAGTTCATAATTGAGCTGACCGATATCCAGCGCAAAGAAGAATTAGTGGAACGACTAAAACAGATACAACCAGTGCAGCAAGGAGTGGCGTAATGAACTGTAACGAATGTATATGGCAGTCCGAAGAAACGGGCACTTGTATGAACGACAAGGTTGATATAGTCGGTGAAGAAAACTGCAAGGGCTTCGAGCAAAAGACCCCGCAGCTCAAGCCGGAGGATGCGTTCAAGGCTCTCTATATGCTGATTTACAGTCTCGGCGGCGAAGTATCCATACCAAAGGCCAGTTTCGGCAAGATGACGGATGACATGAAGATACTGCCGAGTTACGACCAGGAGAGCAAGCGGTTCGTTCTGGAAACGTCATTCAAGCCGCCCGAGATAAAAAGGGCAAGAGGGATTATAAAACCGAAAAGGAAATTGTTTATACCGTAAAATCTCGGGTTTGACCTCGGCAGAGGACAACGCAAGAAAAGAAAGGGCAGTATTGGTGCCAATACCATCAATGCTGCCTTTTTCTTTTGCCCGCAAATAGTGTGGCGGCGTAAGCCGTACCCTCGGACACGGGAGATAGTGTCTGTAGCCCTCCCACGTGGGAAATAACGTGGGATTACCCCTGCAACGGGAAATAGTTGCAAGAAGGAGTCCAATTATGGCAGAGGAACAAAACACAGATTTGGAAGAACAGCCGGAAGGCACAGAAAGCCCGGATAAGACCGACGGCACTGTTTCAGAGCAGGAAGCCGTTGACGAAGCAATCAAGGATGCCGAACCCAAGACTTACACTGAGGAGCAGTTCAGCGGCTTGCTGAGAGACAAGCAATTAGCGGAGTCAACCCGGCAGCAGGCAGTAGCGGAAGCTGCTGCGGCCAGAGAGTTCAGCGAGCAGCTCCGCAGGGACCTTGAAGAAGCGAGAAAGCCCAAAGAGACTGAACTATCCGAAGAAGATGCTCTTGAGGGCGTGACAAGGGGTGAACTGCACCAATTCGGCAAAAACCTTGTAGAGAATGTCACGAAGGCTATCTCAAGACAACGGGAGACGGACAAGGCAGCAACATTGAAAGAGCGGCGAGCACAGGATGCAACAAACCTGAAAAAAACCCACAATGTCAAAACTATGGGGCAGGGCCTTGACGCCCAGACCGTAATTGACGAAGGGGCATCGTATCTTCAGATGAACCATCCAACGCTTTTTAAGGCCGCTATGGAAGGCCCAAACGCTGCGTCTGAGCTATACAAGCTCTGCACGACCTTCGTGCCGGACATAATCAAGCGGGTCGCGGTAAGGAACAACGCCCACCTCGCCATAAAATTGGACGAATCAGATGGAACCCCGCCATCAGGTTCAAGCCCGTCTGCAACACCAGGAGAGAGTCTCCTGGAAGGTATTCTGCTCGGTTCTGTTACAGAGGCGGACTGCAACAAGATGATTTTGGGGGCTCAAACGTAAATGTAACTTAATTGAAGGGAAATAACTATGAACAAGCA
This sequence comes from uncultured Pirellulales bacterium, assembly GCA_964405375.1. Classification (GTDB taxonomy): domain Bacteria; phylum Planctomycetota; class Phycisphaerae; order Sedimentisphaerales; family Anaerobacaceae; genus CAYONQ01. Next base: position 1,875 of record CAYONQ010000083.1, on the reverse strand, counting down.
TTTTTTAGGAATCCATAACAAACTTGCCCTTATGGAAGGGCCAGTATGGGGAATTTTCTCAATCTACACGCGATTTGCAAAGACAGCTTTTGCAAGTAGTGACGCATTGACGGTCGAACATTGGGCTGCAGTAACTTTCCAGTACGGATACTTCAAGAACTATTTCAACAGGTTCGTGGGAAAGACTGTCACCAGCAAAAAAGGCGTTATGATTGAGACTTCTGATAACGCTATGATTACCAAGAAGACGGAGTTTCAGAAGAACAAGAAGGGCGATAAGGTCACTTACGCCTTAATCACTCCCTTAATCGGCGAAGGTGTTATTGACGATGAGCGGCTCGAAGACAACGAAGAAGCGCTCACATCGCACGATTTCTCAATTACCCTGCGGCGCAGGCGTCACGCAACGCGCAGTGAGGGTAAGATGAGCGACCGCCGCCCGGCCTTTGACGTTAAGTCGAAATCGAGGGGCGTTCTGGGTATGTGGCTGGCCCGGATTCATGACAGGGATATGATTGCCGTTCTGAGTGGTGTAGCCAACAGTGTCGGCACAATATCGGCAGCCGAACCCACGTCAACCCGGCGCTGGATGGGCGGCCAAACCGCCGCCGGTACTGTTTATAACGTGGCCTCAGACCTTTTAATCAACAGCACTACGAACCATCTTTTCGGTGAAAAGGTCATTGAGCACGTAAGGCGTCTCGCCACCGTGAACGAGCCTGTCCTCAGGCCGATTGTGATTAACGGTGAAGACTATTACATTATGTTCATTCACCCGTACCAGGCTAAGGCGCTTCGTGCTTCTACTGATTACAAGGCCGCGCTGCAAAACGCCGAGGTCCGTGGCAAGGGAAATCCCCTCTTTACAGGGGCCATGGGGGTGTGGGACGGCGTGATTGTTCACGTCATTCCCTGGATAGAGACCCGGCTCGGTGCTGCGACACAAAGTGAGCCCAGCGAATACTTCGAGTCCGACGACATCCTCACAAACCTCAAGTATGTTGGACGAGCATTGTTCTGTGGCGCCCAGGCGGCAGTAGTCGCTTACGGCGGATATCCTGAGTGGGTAGAGAAGAAGTTCGACTACGAGAATGAATGGGGTATCGCCCTGAGCCTGTTCTATGTTACGGCCAAGACCAAGTTCAACAGTCTGGATTATGGCGTGATCGCCGTCGATACCATAATGGTAGCCGACTGAGAAATTGTTTTGTTGATTGATTTTTGAAACTCTTTTTAGGGAGTAAAGAAATGAAGAAATTAGTAATAGCAGCGATGCTGGCCGTGTTAATTTTAACTGCGCCGGTATTCGGTGCCTACGGGCGCAGGGCGTACCTTATCTCTATTGTGGACGTTCTGCATGAGAAAAACACCGAGGTGACCAGCATTACGGTCAATATCGCAGGAAGTACCGCGGCGACCATCTATGCGAACGCCCATACCACGACAGCCGCGACAAATCCCATCGTTGACAGCTCAACGGTGACGGACATTACCACTTTGACCGATGGGTACATCACGTTCTGGTATGCGGGCGCCACCTGCGATATTATACTGAGCGATGGCACATATACCAAGACCCACAGTGCCGTAACTCCCCAGAACACCCGGCTCATGTACGATTCCCATTTGTATAGCGCAATGACCGAGTGGGAGTTGCTCGATGACGAAAGTATATCGTTTGGCACGCACGATGACTGGGTGGCCCAAAGCGCAGTAGCCACCATATTGACCTGGACGCCCCTTGCCAACGATTCTGCATTCAACATTGGCACTACGGGAGCTGTGTCTGATTTAGGTTTGTACGGCGACACTCCGACTGCCGACTTGATGTGGGACGCCTCTGCGAATACTTTGCGGTTCAGGGACGATTCTGTT
>CAYONQ010000082.1:0-11410 GCA_964405375.1 uncultured Pirellulales bacterium | reverse complement strand
AAGGAACGTGGATAACTCTCTAATCAAGTGTGGTACATAATTCGGGGTCAGACCAGTTGTTCTTCTACTTTTCGCTCAAACTCCTCTCGTGTCTCAGGTTTGTCAAGAGAGGCATACGAAATACTTGCTACCGATATAATTATCGCAATGACAATTCCTAATCTACTTTTCATTCGTTCCCCTTTCAAAAAGGTGTCGGTCTCTTTTTCTCAAGACCACCCCATCCAACCCAAGAGAGGCCATCTCTTAGTGTCCTATAATAACGCAAAACAGAGGACAAAGCAAGCAGAAAGTGAAAAGAATTAGGGGGCAAAGGCGCAAAGCCGGAAAGAATAATGAATGTCGAACATAAAATTTACCCAAAACGAGATACGAAATACGCGATACGAGATGCGAGCCTTCTACAGTTTTTCGATTTTTGTTATGGCACGGTACAGGCCGTTGATGCGTTTGCCGTCAACGATTATGGGGGGATATTTGTCGTTTCGTGGCTGAAGCCGCACTTTATTTTCCGGCTCGAAGAATACCCTCTTAAAGCTTGTTTCGTGCGGTGTTGTGAAACGGATAAAACAATCGTCGCCGTTATGCACATCGGCAGCCGGCGAAAAGACCACAATGTCTCTCTCACTGAACTTCGGCTCCATCGAATCGCCGACGACGCGGACTGCAAAGGCGTTCAGGTCGTGCAAATCCGGGCAGCGGACGTAATCATCGGCTATACCTACAGGGTAGTCGAGGTCGTCGAAATCACTCGGATAGCCGGCGGCAACCTTGTTTATCACCGGCACCAATCGCCCGGCTGCCAGAGATAAACCCTCCTTTTCTGCGTCTAATTTACTTTCGGTGAGCAGGGCATCGAGCCGGCTTACATCGGTTTTTTCGTGAATAAGGTTTCTGACGAACTGCCGCCATTTCTGGTTTTCTGCCTCGGTCGATTCGTATTCGCCACGAATGTCGGAAGGCAGCCGTTCCATATGGGCGATGTGCAGCAACAGGCCCGGCTCAAACTCAAGTATCCTTTCGAGCTTTCTTAGCAACTCGTCACTGGGCGGGTTTTTCACCTTGCCAGTCTCAATAGTGGATAGATACGGCTTGGAAAAACCGACACGACCGCTGACCTCGTCCAGCGTAAGCTTCAACCGCTCACGTTTTTTTCTTATTATTTGGCCTAAGGACATATTGCAAATTATACTAACATTTTTGCTAAATGCAAGCAAAAGTTAGGTAAATATTTAACAATTTTCACAAATACTTGTTTAATCGACCTTTACGAGCTTATAATTGGTGCTGCCCAAGCCGATATGCTCGGCGTGCTCAATCTGCCAGCGGGGGTCGAGTTTGGTGTTCTTCACCAGTTGTGCCAATTTTTTGCCCGCTTTGCCTTCCACGAGGTCAACCGCCGCCTTATCAACGGCCACGGGGTCGGTTGAGGCGACTATGCCGATGTCATCGACTATTTTTCGCATATTCGGCGTGTTGAAACAGTCGCAATCCTTGGTAACCGAGAAAATGAAATTGAAGAATACGGCCTTGTTCTTTTTTGTCTTCAATACGCCGAGCGCGTGCTCGGCAATGTTCTTTTGCACCGCTTTGCTTTCTGCGTCCCAGTCGTATTTCACCGCATCGAACCTGCAGACCGCCACGCATTCTGCGCAGCCGATACACTTGTCTTTGTCGATGTGGGCCTTTACATCATCGATGGTGATGGCGTCGGCGGGGCAGTATACGGCGCACTGGCCGCAACGGGTGCAGCCTTTTCCCACGTGAGGTTTCAGCGCTGAATGCTGACGCATCTTGCCCTTTCTGCTTGAACAGCCCATCCCTAATGTCTTTAGCGTGGCCCCCATACAGGTTGCGATATGGCCGGTGAAGTGGGCTATCGTGAGAATCGACTGGCATCTTGCGATATCGTATGCAATGAAGACCTGTTTATTAAGCTCGGCGTTAATCTCGACCGCCGTCTCGGACGTCCCGAACAACCCGTCGGGTGCGATGAATGGTATCCCTAATCCGTTCATATCGAAGCCGTGCTCGGCGGCCAAAATGGCGTGGTCGATGGCATTGTGCCTTCGGCCGGTATATAAGGTGCTGGTGTCGGTCAGAAATGGTTTTGTTTTCAGTCGAAGCAGCTCGTCCACCAATCCCTTAATACAATGTGGCTTTATATAGGTATTGTTGCCTGCCTCGCCGATGTGGATTTTGACGGCGGTAAAATCGTTTTTGGCAAAGCACTTTGCGAATCTGCCGGCCTTAAATAATCTGACGGCCTTTTTAGAAATCGCCTCTTTGCCGTCACTGAGAGACGCTTCGATAAAATATACCTTCGAGTCCATAAAAAATCACCGCTCGCAACCGGAACTGTTTGACCCCGGCTTCGCCAGAGTTTTCGTTTTAGCCGGATGAGATACCCATTATATTGTTTTCGTACCTGGTTGCAACAGCAGGGCAAATAAATGTTCAGCCAAATTCACGTCTCTTTTTGGTTGGTGTTCCGGCGCAGCTGCTCAATATCAGCAAAGGTCTGAATGAATGCAACTTTTCGGCGGAGAGTGCTTATTTATGGATAGTGACATCTTGAGTTAATCGGAAGGCAGATGCGGTAAGGTCTCAACATAACCACGAGATGTCTTATACAAACTCAAGCGGTTTTGAATCTGCTCAGTCAGCCGGTTATGTCCTGAAGACTGAGACAGGTATAAGGCCTTCTCGGCAATCGTTACAGCTTCGGAGAACCTACCCGCAGATGCATAAGCGGCGGCCAAAGTGTCCAGTGAATCAATCCGACTATATTCTGTCAGTTCACAAGCTCGCTCTGCAATCCTGACCGCTTCCTGTGGGTTGTAGAATTCGGATTCCTTGTGGGTAGCCAGCAGCCAGGCCAGATTATTCATAGGGGCTACCAGGTCAGGGTCGATTCGCAGTATTTCTCTAAAATGTATAATAGCTTCGTCGATTTTATTGTTCTCAGCCAGAGCTTGTGCGAGATTATAGCGTGCGGCGGTGAAGCTTGGGTTGAGTTGCAGCGCTTTTATAAAGTGCGTAACAGCCCTATCAAGATTGCCCTGGCTCATTAAAGTATATCCAAGGTTGTTGTGTGCATCAGCGAAGTTAAAGTCGATTTCCAGCGCCTTGGTGAAGTATAGGACGGCTTCATTGAGTTTGCCCTGCCGGGCCAGAGTAGAGCCTAAGTTGTTGTATGCCGGAGTAAAATAGGGGTGAATTCGTATCGCCTTTTTATAATGCGTAATAGCCTTATCTAACAGGCCCTTTTTATCCAGCGCAACACCGTATCTGTTGTGCATCCTGTAATTGTTTTTGGTTACTTCAATGGCATGCCCGAATAGAGTAAGGTCATTTCGCCAGTGCCTTACCTGCATCCGGGTACAAACAAGCAGGGCTGTAAGTACTATCCCGGCTGATATTGCCAGCCCAATCTTTCGATATCGCCATCGGCCTAAAAGTTCAGCAGCGCCCCAGGCAACCACAATAAAAATTCCAATCGAAGGCAGGTAAGTATATCGGTCGGCCATGGCCTGGTCGCCCACCGACACCAAACCAATGACAGGAACTAATGTCCCAAGATACCAAAGCCATCCGACGATTAGCCAGGGTCGCTGCCGTCTCCACAGGACTGCACAGATTGATATACCCACTATCACTAATAGCGCCATATCTACACGCAGCTTCGTCTGAAAGGGATATAAGACCGCCAGGCCGCTCGGGTAAGCCATTTTAACAATGTAATTGAAACAAGAATTCAAGGCATTAAAAATGCGGAAATTTAAAGGTATCTCCGCCATTGCTCCCCCCTTCTGCTGAACAATATAGGCAATCACACTTGAAACTGCGGCAAGAGCAAACAAAGGAATCTTTTCCCCTATCAAACGCAAGACCGAGCGTCCGTGACGGTTGCTGCCGACTGATTTGGACCGTGACAAGGTCTCAAGGCGGCTTTGAGGTCGCCATTCAAACCGGCCTAACGGCCAGTAGTCCAGCAGAAGCAGCACGAACGGCAAAGTCACCACCATCGGCTTGGCCATAAGACCCATGCTGAAAGACAAAAGCACCAAAAGGTAGCTGCCAATGCCGGCACGCTTGGCGTATCGAATGTAAGCGGCTATGGTTAACATCCAGAAAAAACCACTTAAAACGTCCTTGCGTTCGGCCACCCAGGCCACGGACTCGACGTGCAGGGGATGCAGTGCAAAGGCCGCTGCTACAAAGGCGCTGCACCAAATCTTGCCGGTCATCCTTTTTAAGACCCAGAAAAGAAGCAGAGTAGCTGCTATATGAAAAAGCAAGCTGGTCAAGTGATGCCAGAGAGGGTTCAGCCCAAAGAGCTCACAGTCCAGCGTATGGCTCAACTGGGTCAGCGGATGCCAATTACAAAGCAATGGAGTGGTAAACGCCCAAACGACAGATTCGCGGGTTATTCCACGATTAACATACGAATTATCGACCACGTATGTATAGTCATCATAGTCAACGAACTCGTTGTGGCGCACCTGTTCATAGGCAATAAACGTGGCAAAGGCAAGAACCACGTAAGTCAGAAGGATGTATAGTTTATTGTGTGATTGCCGCATATAGCATTTCCAGCAAACACCATTAATCTACGAGACCAGCGACACAAATATAATGTCTTTAATCAGCATCGTCTAACGGAGGTGAGAAAGCTATTAGGCAACATCTTCAGTTCTGTAAAAAGCTTACCTCATTACGGCTTACAGATTTTGCAGGGTCTTTTGCCGGCCTTTACGGCCTCTTCTCTGCTGTTGTAACCGACAAGGTTTTTCGGCAGGATTCTCTTTGCCCAGCGGCAGTCCGGTTTGTGAAATATCTTGCTGTACTTCGATGAGACATATTGATATTTGGCTGCTGTGGGTCTGGCTTCCGGCCTGGCACGTTGCGATGCGGCTGCCGGCGAGACGGCACCGCTGCGGTCGGCCTCAGGCACCAGGCCGGCCTGTCGATTGGCTGTGAGCCAGGCGCTAATAAACGCCTCGACCTGCTCCATAACCAGATTGCTGACCGCAGCAAACTCGTCCTGTGGCGATGCCGGCTGTACCGTTGCCCCGACCGTCCAGACATTAGACCTGACAGCCACCGGCGCATCCACCTGTGGGCGGACATCAACAGCAACCGATGTTTGAACACGGTACACGTATCGCTGCACATTGACAGGGCCGAGCAGGTCTATGTTAATTCTGAGCTCTGCTATGCTGCCGGCTATGAACGGCTCACCAAGAGACGGCGCAGGCAGCACCATAATGGCCGTTTCCGCAACTCTCTGTTCAACTTGCGCGCCCAGCTCGGCATACAGCGGCACAACAATAACGTACAATTGCTGTATTCCAACCAGGGCAGGGTTAGTCTGGACAGGCGGCGTCGGCCTGTCGGCAGGCGGTGCCGGCTTATCGGCAGGCGACTGCGTATCACCTGTTACAGAACCACACAGAATTCCGGTAACAATTGCCAATATCAAATAACACTTTCCAGTTTTCATCTTTTCCCTTTCCGACACTTTACTTAGGTTCATAGAATTTTACGCTATAAGCGCAAAGGCATCGGTAACGTTCATACCTTCTTTGATGCCCAGATCTTTGGCTTTTTTATTTGTTCTTGTAACTTTCCGATTTGGGAAGCGCTCAAGTGTTCCGATGGGGTTGTCCGGCGTGCTTTCCACTATCGCCGCAGCGACGCCGTAACGCTGGCAGGCCTCTATATCGATTGCGGGACAGGCCAGAAAGCCCTTAGAGCCGGTTACCAGCAGGATGTTAAACCCGGGCCATTTGGCCTGCACCCCTTCCACCGGCCCGTTCGGCGTCTGATATGTCTTTGTATGCACTTCCATTTTCAGCTTCTCGTCACACCGGTTTGCCGAGCTGCTTGGTAAGCTCGGAGAACTTCTCTTCGAGCAACTTTTTTTTCTTGGCCTCGACGTTCAGTCGCAGCAGCGGCTCGGTATTGCTCGGCCGACAGTTAAACCACCACTGTTTGTACTGGACTGTAACGCCGTCTAAATAGTCGATTTGGCCGTCCCTGTGTCTTCTTGCGAGCTCATCCATTTTTGGCTGCTTGTTATCTACCTGGAAGTTTACCTCGCCGCTGCTGTAGTACCTTCGCAACGGCTTGATGAGCTTGCTTACCGGTACATCGGTGGTGCTTACGATGTTCAATACGTGCGCCAGTGTAATCAATCCTGAATCGGCGCAGTAGTTGTCCCGATAGTAGAAGTGGCCTGAAAGCTCTCCGCCGAATACGGCGTGCGAATCACGCATTGCCTTTTTCATAAAGACGTGTCCCACGCGTTCTCTTCGGGGTGTACCGCCGTTTTTTAGTATCTCTTCAACAACCACCCAGCTGCTGCGTAAGTCATAAACAATTGTTGATTTCGGCACTTTGTTTAAGAAGTATGATGCCATCAAGCCGGTCAGCAAATCACAGCTGATGTTGCGTCCTTTCTCATCGACCATCATCAATCTGTCCGCGTCGCCGTCGAAGCAGACCCCGAAATCGCATTTTTTCCCCTTTACCGCGCGTTTTACATCCGCCAGATTTTTCTCAATCAGCGGGTTCGGCTCGTGCTTGAACGTGCCGGTATGGCTGAAGTTAAGCTTGATTATTTCTATCGGCGAATTGCCGAAGACGGCCGGTATGACTTTCCCCGCCATTCCGTTTGAGGCGTCAATGGCGATTTTTAGTTTTTTTATGTTGGGGTTCAGGAATTTTAACACGTGATTTTTATACTCGGCGGTCAGGTCGCGTTTCTTTACCGAGCCGGTAACTTTGCCCTTTGTGTGCAGCAGCGCCGTTGCAATATGCTCTATATCCTTCAGGCCGGTATCGGCGCCGACCGGCTTGGCGCCCAGGCCGGATATCTTAAAGCCGTTGTACTTGGCCGGGTTGTGCGAGGCCGTTACTTGAACGCCGCCGCAGGTGCCGAGGTGGTTGATTGCGAAGTACATCTGCGGCGTGTCAATCATCCCTATATCAATCACGTTTATCCCTGCGGCATTCATTCCTTTTATAAGGGCGCCGGCCAATGCCTTGCTGTGTTTTCTCATATCGCGGCCGACGCACAGCGAGCGGGTATTCGGCTGGCCCCGCTCATAGCCGCTAACGAGAGACGGCAAAAACCGGGCGGCGGCACTGCCGATTTTCCACGCATCTTCCTCGTTAATCTGGTCGGGATAAACGCCCCTTATATCGTACGCCTTGAATATCGAAGGGTCCATCTTATTGCTCCTTTAATGTGCTCTTTAATATAGTGTAAGAGGGCTATCATAAAAAATCAAATGTCAAAAAGACAAAATATAGCGTGTGGCGTACAACTCGATGAGTAAAATGACCGAAAAAGAACAGGATATGAAATATGAGTTACGAGAGACCGACCGGTAGCTGGAACGCATAGCAGCGGTAAAGTTAATACTTTCTTCTGAATCTTGCGGCGGGGATGTTTAGAAGCTTGCGATACTTTGCAACGGTCCGCCTGGCGAGACTTTCGATGCCGGCGTCGGCCAGCTTCTCTCGTATCTGTTCGTCACCTAAGGGTTTGGTCTTGTCTTCCGCATCGATAATTTCTACCAGTTGTGCCCTTATGGCCTCCCAGCTATGCCCGTTGCCGTTGACGTCTTCGGTGCCGCCGCTGAAGAACTTTCGCAGCGGCAATATCCCCCAGTAACACTGCATATACTTGCCGGCAACGGCGCGGGAGACCGTAGCTAAGTGCACACCGACATCGTCCGCCACCTTTGACATCGGCAGCGGCCGAAGATACAACTGACCCCTGTCGAAAAAATCCCTCTGGAATTTGACCACCGACTTCGTTACTTTCAGCAGCGTATTCTTTCGCTGCTGGATTGCATCTATAATCCATTGAGCCGAGCGGATATTATTTTGCAGAAACTTTTTTGTTTTCTCGTTGGCAGTGGTGTCTTTTGACATCTTTACATAGTGGTTACTTACTCTCAAGCTCGGCAGACTGGAATCAGCTAATCGCACAATATAGCCGTCCGAATCGTCCGAGGGCTCCACTATTACGTCGGCTGTAATTGCATGGTTCTGGTTTCTGCCGATTTGAAGTCCCGGCGAGGTGTCGAGCTTGCTCATTCGTTCAATCGCATGATTGACTTCTTTGATGCTGCAATTCATCTTCTTTGCTATGTCGGGCAGGCGATTATCGAGCAGCTCGTCCATATGCTCAGCGACCAGTCGCTGCTCGAAGCCCATATCATCACCGCTCTGGGCCATCTGGATAAGCAGGCATTCCTTCAGGTCGCGGGCACCGACGCCTGCCGGCTCCAGTCTTTGCACAAGCTCGAGCGCCACTTTCAAATCATCGAGTGTAAAATCGGCCCTGTCTTTGTTGTGCAGCTGCTCCAATCTTACGGTCAGATACCCCCGCTCATCAATATAATCTATAATTGTGCCGCCTGCTTTTTTAATTGCGGGCTCGGCCTCGATTAATCGCCACTGCTCGGAGAGATGTTCGTGCAGCGACTGTGGTGGTGCTGCGGTATTTTTTATCGCCTCGAGCTTCCTGTCGGGCTCATCGCTTCGAATACGGCGACGGGGCGCCCACGCCATATCCATATATTCTTTGTAACCGTCGCCGAGACTGTCAAGCCGTTCAAAGTCTTCGGTTCTTGCGCCGTCGGATTTAATGACCAAATCCTTTTCGCCGATGTCCTCAGCGGCCTGCTGTTCAACCGGCGACTGTTCCTCGGTGCTTGACGGCTCTTCCATCTCAAGGACGGGATTGCTGTTGAGCTCCTGTTCTATTCTTTCCTGAAGGGCGAGGATGGGAAGCTGCAGAATCTCCATCGATTGAATCATATGCGGAGCGAGCTTCATCTTCTGCTCTAACCGCATCTCGCCTCGCATCTCCAGCTTCATAAAATCACCCGAATAAGTTGTTTATTTTGTCTCCTGTCTCCTGCCTTTTATCTGTTTACTATTATATCATAAATGCAACGAAAAATTCAGGCAATTCTGCGGGCTGATTCAAAAACTTTATAGATGAAGGACGAAAGTTACTGTAATTGTTGTCTTCCGATTATAGCATCGGTGAGCATTTTACCGCTTGCATATTCGATGGTGCTGCCGGTGGCAAGCCCCCGCGCCAGCCGCGTAATCTTCACGCCCGTTGGCTTGAGCAGCGAGCTTATGTAAAGTGCCGTGCCGTCCCCTGCCATATTGGGGTTGGTCGCCATAATTACTTCTTTTACGTTACCCTTTCGCACCCTCTCGACGAGCTTGTCGATGGTCAAGTCGCTCGGCTCGACTCCCTCGAGCGGTGCGATATGGCCGCCGAGAACGTGATAAACCCACTTACACGCCCCGGTTTTTTCAAGGGCTATAACGTCTTTGGGCTGTTCGACAACGCAGATTATCGCCTTGTCCCGCCGTGGGTCACAGCAGATTTGACAGGTCGCTTCTTCCGAGAGATTGTAGCAGATTTCGCAGTGTTTAATCTTGTTTTTAACATCGCTGATGGCCCTGGCCAGTTTCATAGCTTCAGCAGGTTCAGCTTTTAGTATGTAAAAGCTAAGCCGTTCCGCCGTCTTAGGCCCAACCCCCGGCAGCTTCCCGAGCTCCTCGATAAGTTTGTTCAAACTCTCAGTATAAACGCTCATAACTTGTCCTGTCATTCCCGCGAAACCTGTCCTCGACCCCGATCGGGGAACGGGAATCCATTCCCCTCATCCCCAAGCTTGTGCCCGCGAAAGCGGGTGCTGTGCTTGAGGCTGCCACCCATCGTATCTCGTGACCCATGTCACGAGTCTCGACTTTTTTCTTCGATACCGGTAATTGTTGCGTCCAGTCCCATCAGAACTGTTTTTACTGCAGGGTCGCTGATTATCTCGTTTTTCTTTTGGCTGCTGGTTTTAGCTCTATTTGGAGTCGGCTTGGCCTGCTTCTGCTCCTCAGCAGCAATGTTTTTTAAAACGCTTTGCCGAGTGCTTTTTATTGATTCTACATCATTCGGCCCGGATAAATCAGACTGTTTGTTTGTTTTGGATTTGGTTGGCTCCGCCGCTGTTTCGATGGTCGTATTATGGCTTACCGGTTGCTTTTTTTTTATGACGCCCCCTGAGCTGGCCTTCAATTGCGACAGAAGTGCATCGACATCGATAAAATGTTCGCTCAAGGCAAATCGCAGCAGCGTCGCCTCTAAAAATGCTCTCGGCGTGTCGCTGTTTTTGATTGTCCATCGCAGTTTCTCAAGTGCGGTTATATTGTAAACAAGCCCGGCTGTATCGAATTTCTCCGCTAATTCGACACTTCGCTTCCGCTGTTCATCGGTCAGGGCCAGAAGTTCGCTTTCCGCCCCCGCCGATTTGACCACCATCAAATCACGCATATAGTCGATAAGTGAATCGACTATCTGTGCTTCGCTCAGGCCGGTATCGATTAGCTCCTCTGCCGCCGCAAGTGTGCCGGCTGCGCTGCTGTCGCCGATTTGGGCGATGAGATTATAGACTTTTTCACTGTTCGGCTGGCCGAGAAACTGCTCAAGCAGCTCAACGGTCAGCAGCTCGACACCCGTACTTATCAGCCGGTCTAACAGGCTCAAGCTGTCTCTCATCGAGCCGTTTGCCATTTTCGCCAAAGGCAAAACCAAATCCTTCTCGTATTTTATTTTTTCCTGTTTAAGAATACTCGCAAGCTGGCCTGCGATGAGCTTTGCACTTATATTTCTGAAATCGAATCTCTGGCACCTCGATTGAATCGTTGGGATGACCTTGTTCGGCTCGGTAGTCGCAAAAATAAATTTTATATGACTTGGCGGCTCTTCCAGTATTTTTAGCAGTGCATTAAAGGCCGACGTGCTTAACATATGCACTTCGTCAATGATGTAGATTTTGAACCTTGCCCGTGCAGGCCTATAAATCGCATTTTCTCGCAGCCGGCGGACATCTTCGACGCCGTTGTTCGATGCGCCGTCAATCTCGATAACGTCGATATCTTCGCCGATGTTTATAGCGGCACAGCTTTCGCACTTACAACACGGCTGTTCTGTCGGCGCATCGAAGGATAGGCAGTTGAGCGCCTTTGCCAGTATTCGGGCCATAGTCGTTTTGCCGACCCCGCGAGTGCCGGTGAAAAGATATGCGTGTGCGACCCGCCCCGTCTTTATGGCGTTCTTGAGTGTCTGCGAGATAGGGTCCTGGCCGATAACGTCATCGAACGTCTGCGAACGATATTTTCTCGCTAAAACGGTATAAGCCATTTTCAAAAGATGGCCGGGTTTACCCACAGCACGGCAGAACTCTCGCTTATGGCTGCTCGGTTCCCCGCCTGACCAGGTTCACGGGCTCGGCCTGCATGGGACCCGGCCACGTAATTGATTATTTACTCAAACTGACCGATTTTAGGCCGCGAGGAGTTTTTCCAGGCGGCGAAT
>CAYONQ010000081.1:0-11490 GCA_964405375.1 uncultured Pirellulales bacterium | reverse complement strand
GAGTATAACAAAACCGGGAGGCTCCGGTTACATAGCTTATCTGTGGCCCAAAAAAGTCCGTGCCCATTCGTGTCAATTCGTGGCCAATTCTTCTCCGCGCTCTCAGCGTCCTCCGCGGTTACTTTTTCTTTGTGTCTTCGTGCCTTAGTGGCCAATCCTTCTCTGCGCTCTCCGCGCGCTCGGCGGTTAAAATCCGTCGCATTTTTTCTCTTTTTTTCTCTTTTTTTCTCTATTTTTCCCCAAATTTCTCATTTTTTCTCCATTTTTCTCTCTTTTTCTTCATTTTTCTCCATTTTTCTCCATTTTTCTCACTTTTTTTCTTACCTATCTCACCCAAACTACCCAAACCAACCTATCAACCCTCATTTTTAACCCAAAAACCCACATCCCACCTTAAAATAAACCCCAAATTCCCCCTATTTTTTAAAATTCCAGACAATTTAAGTCTTATTATTATCACCGATGTATTCCGGCACAAGCTCCTTGATTTTCCGGACTATTTCGTTGTAGTTTTGCATTTCGGCAACGATTAAGAGTTTATTTATGCCCACCCGAAGTCTGTCGCGGTCCATCGGAATATTATTCCATATACCGATTTTAGGATGTCTTGTCGGCTGCATATCTTCGCCTTTTATTGAAAGCTCCTCAAAGAGTTTTTCACATCGTTTTGTGCGTATCGCATATTGCGTTATACCGCGTCCTATAATCTTGTGATAAAGCAGAGCTAATTTTTTTTGCTGGGTGATTTCAAGCAAAAAAACATCTGAATTTTAGAATTTAGGCGGTCGGAAATTTGCATTTGGTGAAATATTGAGCATAATTTAAGTATAGGGTCGAGAATGATTTGGCACTATTGTTGCACTCGGGAGGGAAATGGCGGCGAAGATAAACAAATCTTTATTTCGCAGGGGGCTGTCGTTGGTGGACGCGATGGTAGCGATTGCTATCTTATCGGTAGGCGTGATGGCGGCCACTAATTACAGGTATTACGCCGCCCTGGATGCGCGGAAGGCCACTGTACACACAGCGGCTGCGAAAATCGGGCAGATGCTTTGCGAGAGCTGGCGTGGCGTCGACGGCGCCGAGACATACGACCCAATAACTTGTTTAGGTTCAAATCTGGAAATCACCACAAGCACCGGCCCCGGCAAACCGGAAGACTTTACCCTGTTGGGAAGCTACACGGTGCGGTTAAACGGTGTCAGCTACTACGTTACTATGTCGTGGAAGGATATTTATAGCGGCTTGAGGGCCTTGAACGTGGTGGTGGCCTGGGTGCAGCGGGAACAGGCGGGAAGTGACATCGACGATGCGGACAAATCGTTTAAGCTTACGACCTATATGTTGCGTTAAGATAATCAGGAGTATTAACCGGCTATGCGGGAAAAGACTTTTGCAACTCAATGCGGCTTTACGCTTATAGAGACAATGATAGGGACGGTAATTGCCGGTATCGTCATATTTGGTGTCGGCGTTGTGCTGGTGGAAGCTCCTCGCGGATGGCGCGTTATGTACAACCGTATAAACTGCGATGTGGTAACCGACGGGCACGTCGCAGCAAAAATGTTCGAAGCGGTGGTGCGAAAGGCGGACGGGGAGAGCTTCTTAGTCGATGGCGACGGCGACTGGATAGAGGTTTGTTACTACGAGAGTGAAGACTCTGTTGTTGTTGACCGCTATGTGCGTTTCTACGAGACCGACGGCGAGCTAAATGTCGAGTACGGCAAGCTCAAGCCCAAGCAGACGTTGAGCATTCAGACTGTCTGCAGGGACGTATCTGATTGTGTTTTCAGTGTAGCGGGGCGGTCGGCCCAGATGATACTTACACTCGACGACGGGACGCAGGCAAATACAGTTGTATCTTCTGGTGTTATGCACAATTAATGAAATAATGTTTCATAATGTAAAGTCAGGGTGAATATGAACAAACCGGTACAATCAAAAAATGCGGGCTTTGCAACGGTTCTGGTGCTGCTTGCGATAGTGGTAATGCTTGCGATGGGTACGAGCTTATTGAAGCTCGGTCAGAACAGTCGTATCGGGGCGGTGCGGGGTGCGTCGGAGGTTGCGGCCCGATGCGCCGCCGATTCGGGGTTGACAAAGGCCGTCTTTGAAATGAACGAAAAGCTGAGAGATGAAGCATGGGACAGCAGCAAGCTTCCACAGGCGACCGACCAACCCATACCCGGTTGTGATGCGACCTTTAGCTATACGGTTCTGTGGGATACCGAGAATGGCTATGTCATTGAATCAACTGGAAGGTCCAGCCGGGCTGTAAAAAAAGTTGCCTGCACTTTGTCACTCTCGGGACTGTTTGAACACGCAATTTTGACGCAGGGAGAGATAGCCCTGAAAAGCGGCTCAGTAGTGGACTGGTATAATTACGAGGCAGGTGACGAAAGTCTGAAAATCGGTACTAACAGCACTGCCAGTGGTGCCATCAATATAGGCCCCGGAGCAACAGTAAATGGCGACATCGTAGTCGGTGCCGGCGGTGACCCGGATGAAGTCGTCAATGCAAGCGGTGCAACCGTCACGGGTCAGATTTACGCCTCGACCCAAAGCTATGACTTTTCACCGGTAACAGTTCCTGGCTGGCTGGAGAGCATGCCTTCGGGGGGGACTGTAAAGACAACAATAATCAGTTCCGGAAAATATGATGGCATTGACCTTGGAAAAGGCGAAATAGTTACAATTGATGGGCCGGTCACCCTTTACATTACCGGAGACACAAGTCTTAGTAATTCAGCCCAGCTGCAGATAAGTGAAACGAATCCCGATGCCTCTTTGACTTTGTATTTAGGTGGGAATCTTTATTGCAAAAACGGCGGCTTTATTAACAACATAACAAAGGATGCCAAAAAACTTAAAATATACGGACTTGATAGCTGTACCAACCTGAATATAGCAACAGACGGGGAATTATATGGTGGAATTTACGTCCCCCAAGCAGATATGAGCTTGAAAAATTCCGTTAATATATTTGGGGCTGTTGTAGCTAAAAATCTTTATCAAGGTGCCGCCGCTAACTTTAACTATGATGCGTCTCTGAGGGATGTGGCTGTAAGTAATGAAGGCGTGCGCTTCGTAGTAAAAAAGTGGCGCGAGCAATAGCAAATCGTCTCGTCCTGCCCATTCACTGGTTCACTCATCAGCTTTTTCTGCGACCGGCTGTTATCCGAAGTTGTAGTGCTTTGTTACGGCTTCGGTGACGTGCCAGGTGCATTCGAGGCCGTTGGGAAAAATCACAAGGTCTCCGGGGCCGAAACTTACCGAATCCTTATCGTCTGAGACCGTCACTTTACCTTCGAGCAGAAGGCAGGTTTCCTTTTCCGTATATGCCCAGTCAAAGGTGCTGGGCTCGCACTTCCAGATAGGCCAGCGTTTGCAGGCAGCGGCCTGTTCGTCAGAGGGCTTTTGGACACTCACGTCTTTAACTGTAGGCATTTTATTTCTCCTGCTTTGGTTTTAGTTTAATCGTTTCTTGCTGTTTGGCTATTATACGGCAATTATATGTCAGGAGAGATTATTTTTAAATATGCAGGAGAAATTTTTCTTAAAGGTTGGCGATAATTTGCTATAAATTAGGGCGAAATGGAGCAGAAGCAATTAGAGAAATTCAGGGCGTGGTTTGATGATTATGTGGCCGGCTTTTATGGGGACGATGGGTTCCTAAACGCCAATTTGAAACTCAAGGAAGACCACAGTCGCCGGACGTGTGAAGAGATGCTGGGTTTGGCTGATGAGCTCGGCCTTGATGCGAACAGCAGGCGGATAGCTGAGGTGATAGCACTTTTTCACGATATCGGGCGGTTCAGACAGTTTGTCAAGTACCGAACATATAACGATACTAAAAGCGTGGACCATTGTCTGCTGGGGCTGGGTGTCCTGCGTGAAGCGATGGTGCTTGAGGGGCTTGAGAGGGCAGAAAGGCAGTTGATTGAAAAGGCGATTGAATATCACGGCCTCAAAGAGCTGCCGAGCGTTTTGGATGGTGAATGTTTGCTGTTTTCGCAGCTGATACGCGATGCGGATAAGCTCGACGTTCTTTATACGGTGACGGAATACTCCAAACAGTACAAGGACGACCCGGAGGGATTTAAGCTGGAGTTGGAGTTTCCGGATACTACGGAGTATTCTGCTGAAGTTGTTGAGGATGTTCTGTGCGGACGGCGGGTTGATTATAGCAAATTGCGCACCCTAAACGATATGCGGCTGCTGCAATTAGCGTGGGTCTATGACGTAAATTTCCCGGCAACGTTGAAGCGAATGAAAAAGCGCAGGTTTCTGGAGACGTTTCTTGATTTTCTGCCGGAAACCGGTGATATTGAAAGAGTCAAAGAAAAGATATTCGGGTATGTCAATGACCGAATCGAGCGGGACGGAAAAGTAAATTAAAGAATGAAGAAGGGAAAAGATTGCTATGGATAATGTCGTTCTGCAGACAGACATAGAGGGACAAAAGCCGAAGCGAGGCAAGGTTCGTGATATATACGATGTGGGTGATAAGCTGCTGATAGTTGCGACCGACAGGATAAGCGCCTTTGACGTGGTTATGGTTAACGGCATACCTTATAAGGGGATTGTTCTGACGCAGATTTCGCGGTTCTGGTTTGATTTTTTAAGCGGTGAAGTCGAGCATCACTTTATCAGTGACGAAGTTGAAGGTTTTCCTGAGCCGTTTTGTAGATACGGCCGGCAGTTGGCAGGTCGCAGTATGCTGGTCAAAAAGGTTGATGTTTTGCCGGTCGAATGCGTGGTGCGGGGATATCTGGCCGGTTCGGGCTGGAAGGAATACGAGGCCACGCAAAGCGTCTGTGGTGTGAAATTACCGGCCGGGTTGAGCCAGTGCGAGAAATTGGGCGAATTGGTATTTACGCCGGCAACCAAGGCCGAGAGAGGGACGCACGATGAGAATATCAGTTTTGAAAAATGCGTGGAGATTATCGGCGAAGAATCGGCCAACTATGTGCGTGATAAGAGTATGGAGATTTTCAAAAAGGCAGGCGAATACAGCGAGAGCAGAGGTATAATCCTGGCCGATACGAAATTCGAGTGGGGCGTTGTCGATGGCAGGATTATTTTGATTGATGAGGTTTTGACGCCGGACTCTTCACGTTTCTGGCCTGCCGATGAGTACGAGCCGGGCAGAGACCAGGAAAGCTTCGATAAGCAGTTTGTCCGGAATTTTCTGGAGAGTATAAATTTTGACAAATCCGGGCAGGGTGTCGAGCTGCCTGAAGATATTGTCTCAAAGACCAGCGCAAAATACATTGAGGCCTACGAGCGATTGACAGGCAAGAAGTTCAAGGTTTAAGTTCAAAGTAAGGGCAGGGCCTTGAGAGAGCAATACCGCTGCGAGGTTGGTGAGGACGGAGGGGCTGGAAAATCTCGCCGTATCTTTTTTTTTCTTGTTTTGTTAGCTGCTGTTGGCGGTGCTGTTCTGGCGGCGCATTGGCCCTGTGTTTCGGCGAAGGCCCTGATGCTTGATGACGACCAGTATTTAGTTGAAAATCGGCTGGTGCAAAATCCAGGCTGGACCTCGGCGAAGCGGTTTTTAGCTGAGGTTTTGCGTCCTTCGACCGTGCGGGGGTATTACCAGCCGTTGGCTATGATATCGCTGATGCTGGACGTTGCTGTGGGGGGAGATGTTGATAATTTAAGGCCGTTTCGTCTTACAAGTCTTTTTCTGCATGTGGCAGACAGCTTATTGTTGGTTGTTTTTCTATATCTTTTGTTTGGTCAAATCGTCCCTGCGGCGATAGGAGGGCTGCTGTACGGCGTTCATCCGGTGGCCATCGAGTCGGTGGCGTGGATATCGGAGCGCAAGACATTATTGGCTGGGTTTTTTGCGTTGTGGTGCCTGATTTTTTATGTGCTGTATGTTCGCAGGCAAAAGTGGCGGTATGGAATAATATGTCTGGCGATGTATGTCCTGTCGTTACTGTCTAAGCCTGCGGTGGTGGCGATGCCGGTTTTGCTGCTGTTGCTGGACTTCTGGCCTTTTCGGCGGTTCGGCAGGCGGGCGATTTTGGAAAAGCTGCCGTTGTTTGTTGTCGGAGCCGCCTTTTCGGTTATTACGTTTATTTCTCAAAGCGGCACATCGACGGTTAAATTGCCGGGTGAATCCGGGCTGGTTCGTCTTTTGCTTACTTTTTGTCATAACATTGTTTTCTACCTGTATAATTTTCTCTGGCCTGTCAATTTGTCGTGGTATTATCCGTTTCCGAAGCCGTTTAATCTGTCGCATCCGGCGGTGCTTTTCGGTGTCATCGGCACGGGTGTGCTGATAGTAGTATTGTTGCTTTCGCTTCGATGGATAAGGTGTTTGGCTGTGGGCTGGCTGTTTTTCTTTATCGCTGTATTTCCGACGTTAGGCGTGGTAGGTTTTCATCCTGTGATTGCAGCGGATAGACACCTGTATTTCCCGATGGTCGGTTTTTTGTTGGCGGCAGTTTGGCTGGTGAGTCGGTTCTGGAAGGAAGAGGGAAAGGTTTTCGGGCTTGGCCGGTCTGCTCGGCGAGGCATAATAGTTTCGGCTGTTTTACTATTGGGTGCATCGGAGTTCATATTGACCCGCTGCTATCTGGTTTACTGGCGGGATACGGAGAGTGTATATAAGTATATGCTGGAATCCTCGCCGGATGTAATGGTACTGCACAATAACCTGGCCAATGTTCTTAATGATTCGGGCAAAGTTGATGAAGCCGTCGAGCATTTTAACAGGGCGCTTGAGCTCAAGCCAAATTCCGCTGAGGTTCATAATAATCTTGGCAATGCCCTCAGAGACCTGGGCGAAATCGATAGTGCGATTGTACATTACATAAAGGCACTTGAATACAGGCCGGGTTTTGCAGCAGCGCACTATAATCTGGCGGTAATGCTGGCCGGGCAGGGTAAGGCCGACGAGGCCATCGCGGAATATCGCAAGGCGCTGCGGCTTAAGCCGGATGACGTTGATGCGCTGAGCAATCTGGGATTTGAATTGGCCCAAACAGGTAAAAGTGGTGAGGCCGTTAAGTATTATAACGAAGCCCTGAAACTTCAGCCGGATAGCGTGATTACCCACGGTCGATTGGGCTTGGCACTGGCCGCTGTCGGCAAAATTGATGAAGCAATACGTGAGTTTCAGATTGTGCTAAAGGAAAGACCTGACGATGTGGAGATGTACTGCAATTTGGGTGTTCTTTTAGAAAGACAGGGTAAAATCACCGAGGCGATAGAGCAATACCGACAGGCGCTGCAAATCAATCCTGAATACACTAAAGCTGCGGAACTTCTCGAAGCTGCATTAGAGAAACAAAAAAACCTCCAATAAAGCGGGGGCAGGGGGGTAAAAGCTGCGAATTTTCAAAGAAGCTTTACACAAATTTCACCTTCGGCTGTTATTATGGTATGGAAGCTGAATGTATTCGACCGTTGTGAGAGGTAAATGAAGCATTCCAAACGTTTGGAGATATTTGAGAAGGTAAGGGCCGAGTATGCCGGCTTTTTAGCATCGGTTCTCTGGAAGCTGACCGGCGATAAGGAACTTTTCGCTGAAGCGCTGCAGTATGCACTGTTGGAGATGTGGCGTAAGGTCGAGAAGCTCGACGGCGAAAAGGCAGGGGCTTACATCTACAGAATTGCGCTAACGGCTAATTCAAAGGCGTGGCGAAACAGAATCGGCAGGGACGGTCGAGCTGGCCAGCCACAGCTAAACATTGAGGAAGACCCGCAGGATAGAGTCAGCAGCAGTGAATCGGCGGGGCTGATAAGACGGGCGATAGCACAGCTTGGCGCCAAGCAGGCCGGTGCTGTAGTAATGCGATACTTACAACAGCAAAGTTACGAGAGTATAGCTGGCAAGCTAAACTGCAGCGAGGATACAGCGAGGTCACACGTATCGAAGGCACTGGCAGCTTTGAAGAGCAAGTTAGGAAATTTGATATAAGGGGTAAAACGAAATGAACAGAGAAAATATAGAAGAAATCCTGAAAAAATTGGGCAGCGAAGACGTGCCCGCTGACATGCAGGCAATTGCGGAAGAAGCGTCGGAGCAATTTAGCAAAACATTAACACCGTCAAGGCAACATATATGGAGTAATGTTATGAGAAGCCCAATTACAAAATTAGCCGCTGCGGCGGCGATTGCAATAATCGTCCTTGGCGGAATAACTTTTTGGCCCAGCAGTTCAGAGAATGGAAAGTGGTGGTTGGGTCCGCCGGCAGCCTGGGGACAAGAAATTATAGCGGCGCTTGATACAATCAAAGGCATAACCTGCCGTGAACGAACGCTGCTTGTTATAGCCAACGGCTCAAAGCATACGTCCGGCACTTGGAATATCATTTACGTTTCGCACGACAGTTACCGCAACGATATCTATGATGGGGATTTCCTGCGGGAGATACAGTGGTATGTGCCTGATGGGAATAACATGATCCAACACTATGTACGTTTTGACCTGGAGTGTTATGGTGCTGTAACGCATAAGGGAACCTTCGGCAATCACGACCCTATCGAAAGGATACGCTTCCATGTCTGGCATTTGGATAAAGCAGATAAGCTATTAGGCCAGAAGGTCATTGAAGACCGTAATTGTGTGGGTTTTGAAATAAGCGCCAGCGAATATGGTGATAATCCTAAAGAGTGGCTTGACAGAATCTGGTTTGATGTTGAAACAAAACTGCCGGTATGGATAGAAGAACATGGCAGACCGGTCACCGGCAAGCCTAATGTGACCTTCACTAATATAAAAGACCAATTTGACTACAATCCGGAACTACCTGCTGGCACGTTCATCCCCGAAGTCCCTGATGGTTTCGTTAATGCACATCCTGATGAAATCAAGGCGGCCAGAGAGAAATAACAGAAAGGATAAATAGTTTGAATGTTCCCACATGGCCGGGTTGATTTTAGCTTGGCTTTTTTTGTGCGCTGTGGTTTTTTCGATGTTCAGACAGATAGATACTTTATAAGTTCCAGGCCTTTGCGAAGGCGCGGAAGCTTCGGTCGAAAGTTTTTTCGACGTCATCGGGGAAGCAGCAGCCGGGAAGCTCTTTCAATGCTAAATGATAGCTTATACATTCACAACATACCCCTTTTTTCTCGCAAGGATATGTACAATTACAGTTTTTCAGGTTCTGCTCTTTTTTACATTCCATCTAAAAACCTCGTTTATAGTTCATAGTTCGTAGTTTGTAGTTCGTAGCTCAATAATAAAAAGGCAATAGTAAATAGTCAATTGAAGTGCAACTCGATGACGTCCTTGTCGTTTAAGATGTGGTTTAGCTGGACGTTTTGGCCGGGATAGACGCCGGTGCCCCATATTCTTGCGGACTTTAATTTCTCAGCCAGTTCTCGGTGAATAGCAATGGCTAAGTCCATAACCGTTGCCCCGGCCGGCAGTGTGAACGGCTCGTTCATATCGGGGTCTTTGCCGGGCGGTTTGGCGTAGATGCGTATGATGCCCAATAAGCTGAAAAGCACGGCGGGCAGCTTTTCAAGGCCAGCGCCGGTTTTGGCGGAGATTTCTACAAATTCAAATTTGTGTCTGCACGATTGTTTCAGCGCTTCGAAGGCAGCCGGTTTGGCGATGTCGGATTTGGTGCAGATGCAAAATGCCTTTTTGCCGAGGACATTGCCGTGCTTGTCACGGGCGCGGGTTTCTTCGTCAATGAGCAGGTTTCTCGACTCTAAAAAGTCCAGACAGATTCGTAGCTGCTCGGCAATGTCGGCCGACAGGTCAATCGCAATGGCGATTAAATCGCAGTTGCGGTATGTCCCCACTTGGCCGGGGGCGATATAGTCGGCGGTAATGGGCGGCATATCGACAAGCTGAATCTGAATGTCCTCGAACTGCACCATCCCGGGTACGGGGGCGCCGGTGGCGAAAGGAAAATCGGCAACGTTGACCTTTGCGTTGGTCAGCGCAGCGGCGATTGAGCTTTTGCCGCTGTTTGGTGTTCCCAGAAGGACTATTTGTTCTGCGCCGCTTTTTGGGACGTGAAAGATGTCCTGCTGTCTGGCTTTGGTTTTTTGTGAGGCGGTTTCCTTCAGCTTGCTCAGTTTCCTGCGCAAATCGGCCTTTAAGTGGTCGGTGCCCTTGTGCTTGGGCATCACGGCCAGCATCCGCTCCAGCGCGAGGATTTTCTCGTCGGGCGTGGTCGCCTGGCGATACCACCGCTCGGCCTTGAAGTATTCTGGAGTTAAGTTCGCAGGCACGGTTGAAAACTTAAAAATTAAAGATAAAAAATTAAAATTTTGGAATCATCCAGCAGAAGGTTTCTGCTGGATGATGACTTCCTTAATTTTACATTTTGTATTTTGATTTTTGCCTTACTGAGTCAGCTTTTCTGCGACGAGGTCTCCGACTTCGCTGGTTGAGTAGCCCATTTTGCCGGCCTGCTGCGATTTTAGCTTGTTGGCGGTTACGAATATCACGGCTTTCTCTACTGCATCGGCAGCTTTTTCCTCGCCTAATGTCTCTAACATCATTTGCATCGCGCAGATGGCTGCCAGAGGATTGATGACGCCTTTGTTGGTATATTTGGGGGCGCTGCCGCCAATCGGCTCGAACATACTGACGCCTTCGGGGTTGATATTTCCGCCGGCTGCGATGCCCATCCCGCCCTGCACCATCGCACCGAGGTCGGTGATAATATCGCCGAACATATTGCCGGTAACGATGACGTCAAACCATTCGGGATTCTTGACCATCCACATACACGTTGCGTCAACGTGGTAGTATTCTCTTTCGATGTCGGGGTATTGGGCCTTGCCCATTTCGTGAAAGGCCCGCTCCCACAAATCGTATATATATGTCAGCACGTTGGTTTTGCCGCATAAAGCCAGCGTATTTTTATCGCCTTTGCCGCGTGCCTTTTTGCCGTATTTGCGGGCGTATTCGAAGGCGTATTTTAAACAGCGGTCAACCTGAAAGCGATTATATACAGCCGATTGCACCGCCACTTCGTTTGGTGTTGCCTTCATTGTGAAGCCGCCGGTGCCGGTATAAAGGTCGCCGGTATTCTCACGGACAACGGTGAAGTCTATATCGTCCGGGCCTTTATCTTTCAACGGAGTCTCTACACCCGGGTAGAGCCGCACCGGCCGCAGGTTAATATACTGGTCCAGCTCGAAGCGCGCCTTTAGCAATATCCCTTTTTCAAGTATCCCGGGTGCGACATCCGGATGGCCGATTGCACCGAGTAAAATGGCGTCGAATTTGCGCAGCTCTTCTACGGCGCTGTCAGGCAGCGTCTCACCGGTTCTTTTATATCTTTCACCGCCGAAATCGAACTCGGTCAAATCAACCTTAAAGTTGAACTTTTCCGAAGCGGCCTTTAACACCTTCACCGCCTCAGCCGTTACTTCCGGCCCCGTCCCGTCACCGGGTATCACCGCGATCTTGTAAGTTTTACCCATCTAACTTTTTCCTTTCTCTATTTTTCAAACCACGGATAAGCTATGTAACCGGAGCCTCCCGGTTTTGTTATACTCGGGCTCGT
>CAYONQ010000080.1:0-11852 GCA_964405375.1 uncultured Pirellulales bacterium | reverse complement strand
AGCATAAATAGTACTTGAAAGGCTCCGGTTCATAGGATTAACACTGATTGACACGGCATTTTGTTTCAGCCGCAGAGCACACAGAGCACACAGAGTTCACAGAGGCTTTTTGTTTCAACGGCAATCTACAATTGCCCTGAATCCAAGCCGGCCGCCTTACTTGCAAGTAAACTTGCCGTCGGCACCGCGCTTTGGATTTTCGGCTACGCCTTGTGTTGAAACAAAAGACTTACTCGGTTTTGCCTTGCTGAGGGTAGGTCTGTGGTTAGAAAATCGGCATTTTGCCCTTAAAAACTTGTTTTTCAGCAAAGGCCTATAATATCAACAAAATTTACAAAAAAATGCGGGAATTTTCTTGACGCCGGATGGGGGCGGGGGGTAAATTAAAGTTCAAAGTGAAAAGTTAGAAATGCAAAATTAGGAAAGGAAAGGGGACACAATTCCATCGGCGGGATGATTCTCGGATGAGAAAAAAATGGGAGGAAAGTGGGGCAATTTCTTATTAACGGTAATTACAATCCAATTGTGCAAAATTTATTTTTGTTGCGAAACATTAACAATTTTTTAGGAGGACAAAGAAATGGAAAGTAGTTTACTTCATCCTTCGTAGTACTACGGAGAATGGATGCGCCGCAAATGGAAAGGAGGAGATGCTGATGAGATGAAACATTGTTTTTTCCAGTATTGGCGATTTTAGGTTGAAAAAAGAACAAACCAAATTCAGGAGGAATAAAAAATGAAAAAGTTGATGATTAGTTTAGTAATAATGATAGGGATGAGTTCTGCAGTTCATGGGTACGTGTATTCAGATTATACCTGGTACACTTACAATGGCCATCAGTACGCAATCACCTTCGACTACAATAACTGGACTGGTGCCGAAGTTGAGGCAGTTGCGGTCGGTGGACACTTAGTAACAATCAATGATGTTGCGGAAAATGCTTGGTTGACGGGAACTTTTGGAGGTTATTACGCACAAGGCTGGCCCGGTAATACGTGGTCGAGCCTTGTCTGGATTGGTCTTGAGTTGGTCGATAACCAATGGTCTTGGGTATCTGGCGACCCATTGGCGTTCGAACCTCCTTGGTGGCATTCGCTTGCCGGAGGTAATCACGCTTACCTTCATACCAGTACTCACCCAAATCCAGGAACGTGGTGGGATTTTCCAGAGCATGACACCAACCCCAACGGCTATCCACGCGGTATTATTGAAATTTCCGAACCGCCTTGCGGCTTTTCAGATGATTTTGAGGGCACGACTCTCGACACATCGCTATGGTCTGTATTTGTCGATGCACTCGGGCAGTATCATGAGCCATATGTTGCGGACGGGCTCCTCCATTCACAGGGATATCACACGAGAATAGATTCCATCCCCGCCTTCGCCGCACCAGAGACGGGTCAAAGCGTAGTGGCTCGTGCGCGAATTCGCCTCGCCGGAATCATTCAGAAATTTGGATTCGCTCCGAACCCAAATGAACGTACCGGTCCGATCACTGGATACTACTTTGACACAATAGAAGGGCCGGCGAACACTGTTCGGGCGTTAGCTTGGTTCCAGCCAGCTTCCGGGTCTGAGATTAATCTCTTAGATGTCGAAATTCCTGTGACATGGTATGAGTTCCATGAATTCGCAATCGAGAGAACACCATCGGAGGTCATCTATTCAATAGACGGCCAGGAGGTCGCACGAGTAGCAGATGCGTTCGCAGGCGCATTGCCGGTAGGAGTTTGGAATGACCGCTGGAGTTTGATGCAGACTGACTGGGTTGGGGTTAATTGCGAACCGGAAGAACCTCAACTTCTGTTTCGCGAGAAGGATACTGGAATACCTGGTTTTGACCATGTTGGCTTGTATCCAGGTAACGGGGACTTGATTTGGGAATCACATCTAGGTTATGATGTAGGTTCATATTGGGATCCAGAAACAAGTACCGTCATTGATGTTGAAAACATAAATGGTGTCCAACAAGAACATAGCCACGGTTCTTTTTTCCATGATTCAAACGATCCTTGTACATCACCTGTGATAGATCAAGATTCGGTTGGTATAGACCCGATTTTAGCTGAACAGATGATTGCTGCTATTGAATCCTTGAGTACGTCCCATTATGCTCTTGAATGGTTCATACTGGCTGGTACGACTCGAATACAAATTCCTTCATTACAAAAAGGGTTAACTGGAGGTTTCACATGTTGTGGCCTTATGGAGTGGGCAGCGGAGGAGTCTGGTTATCGTGAAGGACAAGGATTTGTTCCAAACATTATAGAATGGGTGTTATGCCTTGCGCCATCTGTTCAGCGCTGGTGTATCCTTGGGGAAGGATCTATATGGGATTCTGCAAAGAAAAAGTTGGTTGGCTGGTTTGATCCAGTTGATTTCATTTTGACAGATCCGTTAGGGCGTAGGCTTGGCTGTGCTAATGGCCAAACTTATAATGAGATTCCAGATGCTTTTTATACGGGTGATGGCGATTTCGAGATTTTTGGAGTAGCTGATAAGTTGCCCGGGGATTATACCATCGAGTTCTTCGGTGTTGGTCAAGATTATAACTCCGTGATTAGCGTGATCGACCAAAATGAAGTGGTGCAAGAATGGACCTTCTCAGGTCATTTAGATACTAATGAAAGCATTCTTGAAATTCTACCTGAAAATCGGCCACCAGTGGCGAATGCCGGCGGGCCTTATGTCGCCCAGGCGACCAGCTGGAGTGGTGCTTCAGTCGCCCTCGATGGGACAGGCTCAAGTGACCCGGACGGCGATTCCATAACTTATGAGTGGGACCTTGACTTGTCGGTAGATTCGGATAGTGATGGTGAGCCGAATAATGATGTGGATGCTACAGAACCAACATTAACCAGAGTTTTTCCAATCGGCCAGACAGAAATCTCACTTGTGGTTACAGATGAATATGGTATCAGAAGCCAGACTGATGTTGCTACGGTTACGGTTAGCTTTATTCAAGTAGGCATTGACATCAAGCCAGGCAGTTTCCCCAATGCTATCAACTTGGGCTCACACGGCGTAATCCCAGTAGCTTTCTTGACTGATGAAGTCTTTGACGCATCTACCATTGACCCTACAACGGTAACCCTGCGTGGTGAAGACTTTTCTGATGGGATGGTCAAACTACGCGGCAAGAAAGATGCTCCCGTGCCAATGTCAAACCTCAAAGATGTAGATGGTGATGGTGATTTGGACTTAGTTGTGCACTTGGAAACCGAAAAACTCGCCGAGTACGAACTTGAGGCAATCTGTGAGATTGGTGCCTTGACGTTTGATGGCTACGTAGTTTCAGGCAGCGATACAATAAAGGTGGTACCCCAGTAACAATTATTGCTGGGTAAATTGTTCGTGCTGTTAAGTCGCATAGCATATCAAAAGGGCTGTGAGCTTAAAACTTGCAGCCCTTTTTTGTTGTTTTGACAGGAATTTTTTGATAATCATTTGGCTACAAGCAAGTGTATCTGCTTATTCCTAAGCCGGGGACGTTTTTGCTGCTGGGTTTGGGCGGGGTGATGCTTCGCAGAAAAGCAAAAAGTAAAGATAAAAAAGATGTATTAGTCACCGAAAAAGTTGAGGATAAAGGCCTTTAATTCCGGCAGGTCGGTTTTGCAGGTATCCCACACGACTTTGGTGTTGACGCCGAAATACTCGTGAATCAAGAAATTTCTCATATCCGTCATTCGCCGCCATAGTATTTGGCTGTGGGAGTCCCGGAACTGCCGGCTAAGATTGTTCACGGCCTCGCCTATTATCTCAAGCTCTCTTATGACGGCGTCCAGCATCATCTTGTTCGACGCAAACTGTTCATAAGCAGTCTGGCCAATGTAGTCTTCAATGCTTTCAATCGCATCGAGAATATGCTTAAGGTAAGTTTTGTCATCTCTCATAGACGTACTCGGCTTCGGCGAGAACTTCGTTCCTGAAGTATTTGCTTATTGCCTGTGGAGTAAGCAAATCTACCGGTCTTCGAAGTGAAGACTCGAAATTGTTCTTTATATCGGATAGCGCAAAAAAGCCAATGACGGCTTCCGGAACAAAATCAATAAGGACATCGACGTCGCTGTTTTCGGTCGCCTTGCCGTTAACGTACGAGCCGAATATGGCCACGGACTTAATATCGGCAAGATACGGGTCTTTTTTGACGGCTTCGAGGAGTTTATTTTTGATTCGCTCTTTATCCATACGTTTGATTGTAAATTACATACTTTTGACTGTCAAATCAAATCTGCGTGAGGGGGCGGCTTTCGAGGGTCCTTAACAGAGGCACCGATGTTTATTCGCCTTAGTAGACAATTTGGCCGTTGACGATTGTCTTTTCGATGGTGAGCTTGTGACTGCCGGGTGGGCCGGAGATGTCAAGGACTGTCAAATCGGCTTTTGCGCCGTCGGCGATTCGGCCAAAGCCCTCCTCGGAGCGGCTGGTAAGCCGGTTAGGATTTGTTGAATACATTTTTGCAACTGCGAGAAGCGCATCTTCAAGCCCGAGCGCCTCGTGTCTGCGATTCCAAATGCCCTGCATCTCGGTGGTCAGCCAGTTTAGCATATTCTCGAAGGCCCTGTTCATTGTCAGGTTGCTGCCGAAGAGTGTATTTTTCATACCTTCGACGGCGATGTAATTTCCATCATCGCTGACCCGGCCCCGGACCCCACCGACCTCTATTTGTTTCAGAGTTGAGCCAGCCACGAACATACAGTCGGTCATACCGATGATTTTCTCGACGCCTTTGCGTTTAATGATGTCGCGAACGTAGGCAGGGTTGACGTGGAAACCATCGGCGATTAGCTCTGCGTAAAGCTCATCGAATTTTAGCACCGCCTCGATGGCACCACCGTTGTCGAAGGGTTTGTATATTCCGTCGGTCTGGTTGGTGAAGTGGATGCAGTATTTAAGCCCCGCTTTGACGGCGTCAGCGACCTGGTTGCAGGTTGCGGTTGTATGGCCTGCGCCGACGATGATTCCCTTTTTGGTGAGATATTCGGTAAGCTCGCAGCTTTTTCGGCCGTAGTCGGGCACGACGTTGGCCAGCTTGATGGCGCCGCGGTCATTGATACCGTCGAAGGTCTGTGGTGACGGCTCTAATATCAATTCAGCAGTCATAGCTCCTGCCTTGGCGGGGTTGATAAAGGGGCCTTCCAGCAGTCCGCCTAATAGCCGGGCGCCGACTGCGGTATTGTTTGCCTTGCCGAGGTAATTAGTGAGGCAATTGTAGCAGTGTCTCAGAGTCTCGAGCGGAGCGGTAACGGAGCCGATATAAAAGCCGGTTACTCCGAACTCAGCGAGTTTGCTGCGGAGTTTGTTGAAACAGTCCTCGTAGATATCTGCGCCGGTTTCGTAGGCATTGGTCTTTGGGTCGAACAGGCCGAAGGTAAAGTCGAACAGCCCATAACCGTGAAAGTGAATGTCCACGAGGCCTGGCACAACGTATTTTCCGGTGATATCGATTGTCTTGTCGTAGCGGTCTTTTTCACCGTCCAGTTCAATTTTGCCGTTGCGCAGGACAATATCGGTGCGCACTGTGGCCTTCGGTGTTACTGCGAAGCCGCCTTTTAGTAGTATTGTCTGCATATTTTGTTCCTGTATTATTTACGCCGAGTGAACGAAGCCTGTTTGCTCATTATCCGCCGGCTGTTATTCGCGTTGTGGTTTGAAGGGACTTCGTTCGATAATGCCATACTCGAGCGGTTTGTTCTTTAGTATTTCGTTCGGGCCATAGAAGCCCTTTGAGATTCTGGTAAGTGAATAGGTGATGGTGTAGGGCTTTAGAAAGGTGGCTGGGTCGGAGACGCTGTTGCAACCGACCTGGCTGTAGTCACCCATACAGATTCCCATCTTCGGTCTGCCGAGGTCGTAGGCGTTGCCGTCGCATTGAACCACTATGGATTTTCTTTTGTCGGATTCGACCAGGCCGGCAAAGATACCGATGTTGGCCGAGGTTGCCTGGTTGCCGAAATGTGTCATATAGCCGCAGAGCGAATCGCCGAGATAGGACGGATGTGGGAAGTTGGCCTTGTTCATCAGGACGGAATTTTTGATTTCGCCGCGAACTATGCAGTCGTCACCGAGTATGCAGTCACCGCGAAGGTAAGCGCCCTGGCGGACCTCTGCTTTTTCGCCGATAATAGCAGGGCCTTTGATGCCGACGCCGGCTTCGACAGTGGTTTCGGCGCCGATATAAATATCGGCCTTTTCGAGATAGATGTCCGCACCGATTAGCTTCGCACCTTCGGCGAGGTAAATGACGTGGCGAGGAGCGTCTTTTAGGCCGCCGATTATACGGGCCGGCTCAAAGACGGCGCCGTCCTCGAGCAGCACCTCGAATCGGCCGATGGTTTGGGCAGGGCCGGGTGTCTTATCTTTGTAAACCGCAGCTGAGGAACGTCTATGGGCGATGACGGCGGCGAGCCACTTTGTAGCGTACTTGTTTATGCCGATAATAGCACCATAAACGGAATTGGTCTGTTCAAAAAGCTGCTGGTGCTCGAATGGATGGGAATTGAAGTCGAAATAGGTCTCGGCCCGCAAGTCGGGGGGGACCTCATCTTTGCTTAAATCTTTCAATTTGATTATTTTCTCTGGCATAATTTTATTTTTTCCGGGGTTTTAAATCAAGATTTGGATTTTCTACACGCGGCTATCGCGGAAAGCACCTCGTCGTGCAGTGTTTGATTGGTTGTGGCGACGACGTCCCAGACGGTTTCTTCGTCGGCGACGAATTTTACGGGGTTGCCGTCGAAGTCGGTTACTACTGCGCCGGCCTGCTGGGCGATGTAGATTCCTGAGAATACATCGACAAATGGCTGCTGTCGGGCGAAGTAGCAGTCTATTTTGCCCTCGGCAACCTCGGCGAATCCGTAAGGGCCACCGTTTGGGTTGAGAAATTTAAACGGCTTTAACAAATCACGATATTCGTCAACGAGCGGCATAAGATATTTTGCGGGCTTCATAACGTATGAGCCGATGCTGGCACCAGCCATTTTGGTCATATCGGGCCTGCCCATACGCTGGCGATAATTTCTGTCCAGCTTAACCTTGTGAAGCAGGCGGTCTCCATCGAGCTTGGCTATAAAAGCGCCCTGCTCGTTTGCGAAGGCGATTACCTTCGGGAAGCAGTCGCCGACGGCGCAGCAGAGCGGCTTCATATCGGAATCAAACAGCGCCAATGAGCTGTACCAGAAGGCGGGTATTCCGTGCTTGAAGAGGTAGCTGCCGTCGAAGGGGTCGCAGACGACAAAGTATTTCTCGCCTTGGGCGTCTGGGTGTATCTCGACCGTTCCGGCCTCTTCGGAAAGGAATGTAATGGGGTTGCCGAGCTGTTCGAGGCGCCTGCGATAGCCGTTCTCGGTGTCCTTGTCAACTTTGAGGATGTCAGGGTCCCAGTTTTTGTATTCGCCGATTCTTTTTTCGACCACTTCTGCGCCTGTGTTCCGGCTGCTGAGGTTCTCGACCGTATCCATCGCCTCGGCGACGCAGGCCAGATTAAAGGCGGCTAAATCTCCTTCCGATTTCCAGTTTCCAACTCTTTTGTCAAACATTTCATTTTGCACGGTAATATACCTCCTGAATTTTGAGCGTCGTTCGTTGCTCGTCCCGCTCCTCGGAGGGGCGGGGCTCGTGAATCGTATCTCGTTAGTTAACCCAGCCCCTACGAGGGGCGGGGTTGAAGCCAACTACGTCGGCAACTATTTTTAACTTTTCGATAAGCAATCAAACAAACTTTATATATTATCAGTCAGCTTGAGGTTCCTTAAAAAATGTAGTTTTTCAAAGAGGGTTATACTCGAATTTTGCAAATGCGCCAAGTGTGAATATTCGAATTTCGGGGATTTGCGAGGCGGCAATCCGCTTAAAAATCTTCAATGTCCGGTTCCGGCGGCGGGCCGAGCTGCTCTTCTTCGGTGATGATAGTTTTGGTGTCATTTGGTTCGGTCGGTTTGGCCGGTTTGTCCAACCCGGGTTGCTCATCCGTTGCTTTCGATTCGGCGTTCTTTAGCAGCTCGTTAATCGCCTGTTCGCAGGTTAGCTTGTTGTCCTGACTGGCCACCACCGAATTGACGAGATTGCCCCACCAGCAGATTACCGGCCTATTTGTCTGCTCAAACTGACCGACGAGACCGATTGCCTTTACGAAGGTGTTTTCGGAGATTGGTGTTATGGAAATCAGGAGACTTACGAAGCTGGCGACGAGAAGGCCGGCAAAAAAGCCCAGGAAACCGGCCGTGGGAGTATCGAGTATTTTTGGAAATGGGACTTTGAAATGGCCTGTTAGGAATGTGTACGATATGCCGTGCAAAACCAGGAAGGCGGCTATGGCGATAGCCAGCACAGTGGCGGCGTTGCTATATGCGGTATCGGCGGCTGCAGGGGCAATATCTACAATAGTCGGCCGAAGGAAAATCGCCAGGTAGATTGAGATTACGATGTTGAAAACAAGGGCCCAGGTTTCGTAGAGTCCCTTTTTGATGGCCAACCATGCGAAAGCTACGCCGACTAATATGCCTACCCAAAGTGCCATAAGTGCTTATCCCGCTATTTTGTTAGTTTTTCACGTGCCTCGCACGATGAGTTATCCTAAAACCCTTTTTAGCTCTTCGAGACTTGTTACTCCGGAGACTACCTTTAGCAGTCCCTGTTTCTGGAGGTTGGATTTGCCTCTTTTGTCACCTTCTTTTCGCAGTAGTTCTACGGACAATTTTTCATTGGCGATACTGGCCTTTAGCTTATCGTCAAGCACCAGAATATCGAAAATCGCCGTTCTCCCGTAGTAGCCGGTTTCGTGACAGCTGTCGCATCCCTGGGCCTGGAAAAAATTTCTATAGTTTATGTTTCTTTTATGGAAATCGTGCATCTGGCTTTGGCTTAGCTCGGCGGGCACCTTGCAGTTTTTGCAGAGTTGGCGAACCAGTCGCTGGGAGATAATAATGTCCAGTCCCGATGACAGCAGCAGGGGGGTTACGCCCAAATCCAGCAGGCGTATCAGTGACGATGCGGTGCTGTTGCTGTGTACCGTCGCCAGCACGAGGTGGCCGGTCTGCGATGCTCGAAGCGCGATACCTGCGGTTTCCTCGTCCCGTATCTCGCCCACACAGATTACGTCGGGGTCCTGCCTCAAGATGCTTCTCAGGGTCTTTGCAAAGGTGATATCGGCCTTTGGATTAACCTCAATCTGACTGGCATTGGGCAGTACGTATTCAATTGGGTCTTCTACCGTAATGACATTGCGTGTGAACAGGTCAATCTTGTTGAGCATAGCGTAGAGTGTTGTGGTCTTACCGCTGCCGGTTGGTCCGCACAAAAGCACCATGCCGGAAGGTTTTCTTATCGCCTTTGTGATAATTACTTGTTGTTTCTCCGACAGTCCTACATTGGTCAGCGTAAACATACCGGCATTTTGACTGAGCACCCTTATCGACAGTTTTTCACCGTTGAGCACGCCGGCGCTTGCCACTCGGAAGGACACGGTGCCGTCGGCTGTTTTGGCCACAAAGGCGCCGTCCTGAGGTCTTCGTTTTTCGGAGATGTCCATATTGGAGATGGCCTTGATACTGTTTATGACCGCCCGGCAGGTATCACCTGTAATCTGCTCGACTTCCCTTAATACCCCATCCACTCTAAACCTGACCGTGTAGATTGATTCGCCCTTCGGGTCGATAAGGATGTCGCTTGCCCGTTCTTCAAGAGAGTCGGCAATAATTTGCTCGGTTAAATCGAGGGTATGGCTGTCCTGCCGTTTGATTTTACCGTGACCGTATATGTCCTTAAGCTCGGTACCTGAACTGTCGAGCAATCTTATCGTCGAATTGCCTTTTAAGCTGATAAAGCTTGAAGACCTAATTTGTGCGACGGCGTTTTGCAGCAGCTTCTTTATTATTTCGAGGATACTGCGGTGACCCTCGGAGGACTTGCTTATAACGTCCGCCACCGTCAGCACAAAGAAAAGTATCGGCCCGGCGAAAAGAGCGGCAATAGCGGCTATTGATTTACGGTTCTTCGGGACTAAGGGGCTGAATTGAACACTCTGAGCAAAGTACAGGCAAAGATACACCCAGCCAATAAGAAAGATGAGTTTGAGCGGATTAAAAGTCAACGTATTCATACGGTTCCACGCAGAGCGATAACAGAAATTCAACTAACAATATATTGCAAGACTAATATACTCAAACTGACCGTTTCTTCGAAACGGGCCAGTTTGAGCGTCGTTCGTCGCTGGTATTTCGTATCTCGTTAGTTGAAATCGACTACGTCGGCGACTATTTTAACTTTTTATACGATAAGCAATTAAACAAATTTTATATATTAAATCGGTCAGTTTGAGTAATATATGTATTATTCCTGTATTGGCAAGCCAAAAAGTTTTTCTAACAGGCCCCTAAGGTGCGTCTATGGTTTGTGTTACGCTTCCAGGTCGATGTCATCCAGGTCTTTGAGCTCGTCGTCCAGCTCGCCGATATCGTCCATTTCGCCGAGGTCGTCCAGCTCTCCAAGTTCATCGGCTTTTGTTGTACCGTCCTGCTCTTCGATATCATTTAGTCCTGCAAATACTTCAAGGTCTTCGTCTGCTGGTTCTGCAGGCGCAGCTTTTTTCAGCGGCTTTGTGATGCGCAGCTTGGGTGCGTTGATGGTCTCGGGCCGGCCGTCAATCTGGAATGCGAATGCTAAAGGGCCTATCTCGATATAGTCGCCCGGCCGGATTACCGCCTCGTTTATCCGGCTGCCGTTAAGATAGGTGCCGTTGCGGGAATTAAGGTCTCGAATTTTCAGTACCCCGTTATCTATATTCAATTGACAGTGTCTTTTGGAGACCGACATTAACGGGATACATAAATCGCACCTGTGCCGTCGGCCGATTACCGTAACGGTGCTTGGCAGAGGAAAGACCTTCTGCACCCCATTCTTATCGAACGTTACTAAGTTTACATCCATTCTATCTCCCTCCACACTAACCTGGCCCGGTTATCTCCAGCGAGCATCTCCTATATTTAAGATACGAGATACGCACTGTTACTGCTGCAGGAATTCCTCGGGCATTAGAATCCCGCGTGTGAATCTTACCCTGCGTATGGCTCCTTTGAACCAGTATACCTGGTTCAAACGTACTGCGATAGAGGTTTTTCCTTCGTTTAGCGGGCCAAAGGCCAGCTCTGCCGACATCTCCTTGACGGCGTTGACGTAATGTCGCATTTCCCGGCCGTCGTAAACCAGCGTGGCGTTATACCATTTTCCTACCGGATGGGTATTCGCCGGTTCGACCAGTGTCTTGTCGCCTTCGGCGGTGTTGATGTAAGTATCAAGGTACCAGAGGTCGTTATCGGTCAGCCGGGTCTCTATTAATATGCGATACTCGCAGCCATCTTCCTGCAGGTGCAGGAACCGCTGTTCTTTTGGTCCTTTTGCGTCAGGGCGGAAGACGATTTCCAGCGTGAACTTGTCTGCACCGACTAACGGCAGTTCTTCGACGAGCAGGCCGCCTTTGACGCCGTCGAATTCTATGGCCCTGCCATTGTCGGTTTCAATTACCTTGGGCGAGCCCAAAACCGTTATTTCGTGTCCACCTATGGATTCGAGGTTATCGATTTCCCATACAATAGTATCAGCCATTGAATCTTCACCTCTCCAGCAGCTAAACTGGCAGCAGGAGCATACAAACACCACCAAAAGTAAAGGTGCAGACGCCGCCAACTTGGTCACAAACTGGTTCACTGCTTTTTGTTAAAAACGAATGAATTATCATTTATCAACCGGAACTTATAATTTATTATACAGCCAAAGGTGCCATATAGCAACAGATAAAAAACTCAAACTGACCGATGGCCAGTTTGAAAATGTAAAAATCAAAGTGCAAAATGC
>CAYONQ010000079.1:0-12198 GCA_964405375.1 uncultured Pirellulales bacterium | reverse complement strand
GGTGAGAACGTAGTCATCATACGGGTAATCGTCAAAGTCATTCACGGTGATGTGGCTGGTCTTCGTCTCGGTGTCTGAGCCGCCGGGGCCGCTCACGGTCAACTTTATGGTGTACGTGCCGGGTGACGAATACTGATGATTGGGCGCCCTCTCATAGCTGGTCTGCTCATCGCCGAAGTCCCATTCATAGCTGGTGATATCACCGGTCGCCTTGCTGACAAACTCGGGCCTGTAATAGATGTCCCAGCCGCTTGTCGGTATCACCATAAACTCAGCAACAGGCGTCGCCCCGCTGCCGGTACCGCCGCCTGATGTCGTCGTAAAGTTCCAGACATCGCCGGTTGTTGTGCCATAGGCATTGACCTCATCGATACGCCAGTAGTAGGTGGTATCGTTATCCATTGTGCCGGGCTCATAGCTCGTCCCTGCTTGGTTGCCCTTGAACTCGGTCGCATCCGGCGATTCATCGGTGCCGAAATAGACATCGTGACTGGTCGCACCGGAGCCGGCCGTCCAGCTCAAATCAGCATCGACACCCACGCCTGTTGCCTGATGTGAGGGACTGGGGCTGGTCGCCTTGTTGGGCGGAGCACCTGCTGCTTCCGTGGTAAAGCTCCAGACATCACCTATCCAGGGACTGTCAGCATTGGCATCGTTGACCTCATCGATACGCCAGTAGTAGGTGGTATCGTTATCCATTGTGCCGGGCTCATAGGTAGTTCCCGCCTG
Organism: uncultured Pirellulales bacterium; assembly: GCA_964405375.1. Taxonomy (GTDB): domain Bacteria; phylum Planctomycetota; class Phycisphaerae; order Sedimentisphaerales; family Anaerobacaceae; genus CAYONQ01. The sequence goes on along the minus strand of CAYONQ010000079.1, from coordinate 11,469 downwards.
GTTGCCCTTGAACTCGGTCGCATCCGGCGTCGAATCAGTGCCGAAGTACACATCGTGCGAATCAGCCCAGTCTCCCGCTGACCAGCTGAGGTCGGCATTCGGGTCCACGCCTGTGGCCTCATCATCAGGGCTGGGGTTCCAGGCCTTTCCTAAGTCGGCTCCGCCAATGCCGTCAAGATAGATGTCATTGATATCGTCGGCACTGAGCGCCTCATCCCAGACGCCCACATCGTCCATACGGCCGTACAATCCCTTGTTTCGGTCCTGGTGGTCGTTACCAATGTCTCCGCCGGTAGTCATACTGCTTAAGCCGGTATAGGTCCCGGAATCGACATTATTGGCATCCACATAAACGATGTAATCGCCTCCGTCCCAGGTAAGGGCTATATGGTACCAGGTGTCGGTGCTTAAAGTCATAATGTTCGTGTTCACATCAAATGAGTCACCAAGCCCCACGCCCAACTGCATAGTAGTCTGGTACAAATAAAGCTGTACCCTGTTGCCGCCGCCGGGTATGTCGCGGATGGCGAAAAAGTATCTGTAGTTCTGTGTCTGTGCTCCCTCCGGATAGCCCCAGAGGGTAACCGTACCCGCCGATGCGCTCATATCACTGGTGGAGAATTCGATACGCTCGCTGCCACCGGTAAAGCTGGCTGCGCCGTCAAATTGTCCGCCGCTCGGTAACCAGGTTACATCGCCGACAACACTGCCGTCGTTGTCGTAGTCGCTGGAATCTTCTGCCGTTGCACCGCTGGACTCGTCCAGCTTCCACCAGCCGACAAGATTTGGGTCGGGTGGTGCTGCTGCGGCTTCGGTGGTGAAGCTCCAGACATCGCCGGTGGTTGTGCCGCCAGCGTTTTTCTCATCGATACGCCAGTAGTAGGTCGTATCGTTATCGAGCGTGCCGGGCTCATAGGTTGTAGCGGTCTGGTTACCTTTGAACTCGGTCGCATCCGGCGTCGAATCGGTGCCGAAATAAACATCGCGGCTGGTCGCACCGGAGCCGGCAGTCCAGCTCAAATCAGCATCTACGCTTACATCGGTCGCCTGATGCGAAGGACTCGGGCTGGTTGCCTTACCGGGCGGCGGTGGTGCAGCTTCGGTAGTAAAGTTCCAGACATCGCCGGTTGTCGTGCCGCCGGCGTTCTTCTCATCGATACGCCAGTAGTAGGTCGTATCGTTATCCATCGTGCCGGGCTCATAGGTGGTTTCAGTCTGGTTGCCCTTGAACTCACCTGCACCAGGCGTTGAATTCGTGCCGAAATAGACATCGCGGCTTGTAGCACCGGAGCCGGCAGTCCAGCTCAAATCAGCGGTTATGCTCACACCGGTCGCCTGATGTGAAGGACTGGGGCTGGTTGCCTTGCCGGGCGGCGCTACTACAGTCGTAAAGTTCCAGACAACGCCGGTTGTCGTGCCAGCGGCGTTTTTCTCATCGATACGCCAGTAGTAGGTCGTATCGTTGGCCATTGTGCCGGGCTCATAGGTGGTTTCAGTCTGGTTGCCCTTGAACTCACCTGCACCAGGCGTTGAATTCGTGCCGAAATAGACATCGCGGCTTGTAGCACCGGAGCCGGCAGTCCAGCTTAAATCAGCATCTACGCTCACACCAGTCGCCTGATGTGAAGGACTCGGGTTGGTCGCCTGACCGGGCGGCTGTGGCGCAGCTTCGGTAGTAAAGCTCCAGACATCCCCGGTGGTCGTACCGCTGGTGTTCTTCTCATCGATACGCCAGTAATAGGTCGTATCGTTATCCATCGTGCCGGGCTCATAGGTTGTAGCGGTCTGGTTGCCTTTGAAGTCACCCGGGCTGGTTGTACCGAAGTACACATCGTGCGAATCAGTACGAGGACCAGCCGACCAGCTCAAATCAGCATCTACGCTTACACCAGTCGCCTGATGCGAAGGACTCGGGCTGGTTGCCTTACCTGGTGGTGGCTTGGCAGCTCCGGCCACGCCCGTCAGAACCAGTGCCAGTGCCAAAGCAAATGTCATTAAAAGAACCAATTTTCTACACATAATGCTTTCTCCCTAAAAATTGAGTTATTAAAGAACTTTTCTACAAAAACATTATTCTCTTTTTGCCTTTGTCACCTCCTTTCTCCCCCGGACAGTAAGCTCAACACATTTAACCAAATCTAAATCCAAGGTCAGGTATCTCCCCGCCTTCCCTGTAAATACAAACAGTGATGCTCCGCAGGGAAACCCTGTGTATAGTCAAGTGATGGACGCCTTGAATGACCCTCTTATCCTAACGTGTTATATTGCTTTGCTTGTGCAGAATTTAACCTCTATGGTTATTATAGGAATTATATCACTTGTATTCGACCTGTCCAAACAGAATTTTTGTTTTTTTCTCCCATTTTCTTACGCCGTTCGCTCGCAAAATCAGCACATAACCACTTGCAGCAAAACGGCTTATCTTTCTCGCAAAGTTTGCCTGCTGTTCTGCCGCTGAAAAAACCCTATTTTTTCAACCTTTTTTCATTAGCGGTTAAACCCGGATTCCAAGCAGCCAGCGCGATACGGTAAGCGTAAAATGCCTGTCCCTTGTCTGGAATATTTTTTATTCCAACTGTGACAACGGTATGTCACAGTTCGCGTAGAAAAATTAAAATCAGACAGGAGGAGAAAACCGACGCTACCCCCCTACAGCAGGGTTAATATGACGGGATAAAGCGAAATTGTGGAAAGAAAGGGTATTAGTAGCTATGTATTGATACCATTATACGGGTGAAAGACGGGATTCGAACCCGCGACCCCTGGGACCACAACCCAGTGCTCTTACCAACTGAGCTACTTTCACCACATAGAAGCTAAAAGCGAAAAGCTAAAAACTAAAAACCACAGCATAAAATTTAAAATTAAATAAGTTTTGAGCTTTAAGTTATAGTTTTGCATTCTTCGCTTTACGCTTTTCTGACCGCCGCCTGTGCAGCCGCCAATCTTGCAATCGGCACTCTAAAGGGCGAGCAGGATACATAATTCATCCCGACCCGATGGCAGAAACCAATACTGCTGGGGTCACCGCCGTGTTCTCCGCAGATACCGACTTTTAAGTCGGGGCGTGTGGACCTTCCACGCCGAATACCCATATCAACCAACTGCCCCACACCCTCCTGGTCGAGCGTCTGGAAGGGCTCTGCAGAAAGTATTTTTTTTGATAGGTAATCAGGCAAAAATTTTGCGGCATCGTCGCGGCTGAACCCGAATGTCATTTGTGTCAGGTCGTTCGTGCCGAAAGAGAAGAAGTCTGCGACCTCGGCAATCTTGTCCGCCGTGATAGCCGCTCTCGGGATTTCTATCATCGTGCCGACAAGGTAGTTGACACGGACGCCTGCTTTCTTGATGACCTTTTCGGCGACATCAACCGCCAGTTCTCGCTGGTTCTCCAGTTCCGCCTTTGTTCCTACGAGCGGAATCATAATCTCAGGATATACCTTCACGCCCCGCTTTGCCACGGAGCAGGCGGCTTCCATAATGGCCTGCACCTGCATAGCGGTAATTTCAGGATATGTGATACCCAGCCGGCACCCTCGATGTCCCAGCATCGGGTTGAGCTCGTGCAGTGTCTGGACCTTAGCCCTGATTGCCTCTACGGAAACGCCCAACCGCTTGGCCATCTCCTTCTGGCTGGCCTGGTCGTTAGGCAGGAACTCGTGAAGCGGCGGGTCCAGCGTGCGAATGGTAACGGGCAGCCCATCCATCGCCTTGAAGATGCCGATGAAATCCTTTTTTTGAAGCGGCAGTAATTTCTTCAGGGCCTTTCGCCGGCCGGCCTCGTCGTCCGCCAGTATCATCTCTCGCATAGAAGTGATGCGGTCCGGCTCGAAAAACATATGCTCGGTGCGTGTCAGACCGATGCCTTCAGCCCCGAAATTCCTGGCCAATTTGGCGTCCTGCGGGTTATCAGCGTTGGTTCGGATATTCAGCTTCCTAAGCTTGTCGGCCCACGACATAAGCTTTTTGTAGTGGACGTTCTTCCCGGGGTCGGCGGGCAGCAGACCGACCTTGCCCTCATAGACGACTCCCTTTGTACCGTTCAGAGAGAGCCAATCCCCTTCGTGCAGCTTTTTCCCATCCACGGAAAGGACCTTTTTCGAGGCACTAATGTTCAAGGCGCCGCAGCCGACAATACAGCACTTGCCCCAACCCCTGGCAACTAAGGCGGCGTGGCTGGTCATCCCGCCCTTGGCGGTAAGAATCGCCTGGGCGGCCCGCATCCCGTGCACGTCTTCCGGGCTGGTCTCGTCCCGAACGAGGATGACCTTTTTGCCTTTGTGGGCCAATGCCTCAGCGTCATCAGCGGTGAAAACAATCTGGCCGATTCCGCCGCCCGGACCTGCGGGCAGCCCTCCTGCCAGTTTCCCGGCCTTTTTTTCGAGCTTAGGGTCTAACATCGGATGCAGAAGCTCGTCGAGCTGTTCCGGCCTGACCCTCAAAATCGCCTCTTTTTGGGAGATAAGGCCCTCTTCACACATCTCGACGGCCATTCTGATAGCCGCTGTGCCGTTTCGTTTGCCGACCCGCGTCTGGAGCATAAAGAGCTCGCCATCCTGAATAGTAAATTCAATGTCCTGCATATCGCGGTAGTGTTTTTCCAGTTTGGTGCGGATTTTAGCCAATTGATTGTAAGGCTTGGGCATCAGCTCTTCTAAAGAGGGCAGGTGCTTAGAGGTTTCCGTTTTTGAGACCGCGTTGATTGCCTGCGGTGTGCGGATACCTGCTACGACGTCTTCTCCCTGGGCGTTGACGAGAAACTCGCCGTAGAATCTATTCTCGCCGGTAGCAGGGTCGCGGGTAAATGCGACGCCTGTGGCGCTATTTTCACCGCTGTTGCCGAAGACCATTATTTGCACATTTACCGCCGTTCCCCAGTCGGCGGGGATGTTTTCTATCCTGCGATACGACACAGCCCTTTTGCCGTTCCAGGATTGAAAGACGGCCGATATAGCACCCCATAGCTGGTCGTAAGGGTCGTCTGGAAAATCTTTTTTAAGAACTTGCCTCACTTTCTTTTTGAAGATATTAACCAGTTTCTTCAGGTCGTTGACATCCAGTTGTGTGTCATTTTTTACGCCTTTGCCTTCTTTTATTTTTTGCATTTCTTTTTCGAGCTGCTGCCGAATACCCTTTTCTTCCGGCGGCTCGATACCCGCCGTTTTTTCCATAACCACATCGGAATACATCATAATCAGACGTCGGTAGGCGTCATAAACAAACCGCTCGCTCCCGCTTTTGGCGACCAGTCCGGAAATGGTATCCTCGTTAAGGCCGATGTTAAGCACCGTCTCCATCATCCCGGGCATTGAAACGCGGGCGCCGGAACGAACGGAGAAAAGCAGGGGGTTTCGGGCGTCGCCGAAACGGCTGCCCATAACCTTCTCGACCTTTTCCAGTGCGGTTTTGACCTGCCCTTTGAGCGTTTTTGGGAACCTGCCGTTGGTATTCATAAAATGGGTACAAACCTCCGTTGTAATGGTGAACCCGGGGGGAACGGTAATGCCCAATTTGGACATCTCCGCCAGGTTCGCACCCTTACCGCCTAAAAGCTCCTTCATTTTTGCGTTGCCTTCCGCTTTGCCGTCGCCGAAGAAGTAAACCCACTTTTCCGCCATTCCAAAATCTCCCTTCAAATAATTTAAATTCGCACAACCTCACAAATTACAAGCATCGCCTGGTATTTTGGAATATCAATCCCACAAACGATTCTGTAATGAAAACAGGAATAAATAATATATTACGCCAAACCGTTTATGTCAACGATTAAAAACTTCGGATGGAACAGTAAGGTGTGCTACGGCAGAAACTGCTGCTGTAAAAAAAGCGTGGCGGCTTTGAAACCACCACGCTTTACCATCAATATCATTAAACTTTGCTCAGCACATCTTGTTACGGCGTTCCCAGTGGGTCAACATCGGCACTGGCATTGCCGGTAATATCATACAGCAGGACATCTGCAATGGTCGAGTGGTCCCAGAAATTACGCTCTGCCTTTACCGTTTGGCCGCTATTATTGATCAAGTCGTAATCTGTATTCCCTGTCAGTGTATTGCCGCCCTGGCTGGGGGTAACGACGGTTCCAGGGCCTGAAGTCAAACCGCCACGATGGACATCAAGCCAGCCTCCGCCGAGGTCGAACTGTACTTGATGGTCTTCAAGAAAAACACCGCCTTCGGTGTCTTTGTTGCCACCGTTGTTGCTGAACGTGTTGTTTTCAATACGGGCAAGTATATCGTTTGTACTTTGTGTCCGGATACCCCAATCTCTACAGTTTTCCATAATGTTGTTGCGAACGATGATATTGGCCCTACTGCTCAAACGCAGGCCGCTTTTGGTACCATCGGAGTGGTTGTTCTCAAAGATAACGAGACTTTCAACATTGCCGCCGAATCTCGGCCCGTTATTGCTTGACCCTTCAAACTTGCAGTTACGTACCGTAAGTAATCCACCACTACTCGAGCGGATGGGCTGGTTGCCGTTGTAGGAATAACAGCCGGTTATAACACACTTTGCTTTGGTGGAGCCCCAGCTGTTAATCATCATCGTTTTATCGCCCGAAGGCCCGAAAGTGCAGTCGCGGATAACACAATCCAGACAATAGTTACCGCCGCCGTTCCAGGTCGTCGCATCTTCGCAGATAATGTCGACGGTTACGTTCTCAATAAGATTGCGACTGCCGCCTCGCATATGCACGCCCTCAGGGAACCGGTCGTAATCGAGGTTACGGAAGATGTTGTCGTCGCCGTGAAAACGAATCAAGGCGTCCTGACCTTCCGTCTGACTACAGTCATCGGGGCCGCTGTAGTAGAACTTGACGTTCTTGTCCTGGCCGTCAACGATGCAGTTGTTGCCGTAGAAGTTCCGCTCGTCGCTGACATAAATTGTCTGGTCAGAGAAGCCGAACAGGATTCGGCCGCCGCCTGCCGCCTCGATGGCATCCAGCGCAGCCCACCACTGATTCTCGTTGGGCTCGGTGAGAATGTAGTCATCATACGGATAGTCATCAAAGTCATTCACAGTGATGTAATTCTCTTTGGTCATAGTGTTTGAGCCGCTGGGCCCGGTTACGGTCAAGCTTACAGTATACGCACCGGGTGATGCATATTTATGGCTTGCCACCATATCTGAGCTGGTCTGACCATCGCCAAAGTCCCACAGATAGCTGGTAATTTGGCCTGCCGATAGACTGACAAACTCGGTAGTGTAATAAATATCCCAGCCGGTTCTCGGAACCGCAAAGAAATCAGCAACGGGAGTCTCGGGGTGGTAATAGCCAAGTCCCGGACTGGTTGGACTGAGGTACTGCCTTCCGTGGACACCGTCAAAGGGGTCGTTAAAAACTTCCAGTACTATGGCGAATTCCGTCCAAATGACCGGGCCAATCTCTACATCGTCGGCTCCATAGTACATTAGGACGCCGTCTCCATTTGGCGCCGTATAGGCATCAGAAGGTGCGGCAACAATCTTGGCGAAATACGTCCAATGTGCTTCTTTAATCACTCCGTTGACATCAACTTCATAAGAACCAGTCTGGTGGTTCGTCACCCATGCACCGGAGCCCCTGAACGAGCTATAGCCATAGTGCTGGTCCAGCAGCCCGTCGCCATCACAGTCCTGGGTGCTGAGCCAGGCATCGTTCCATTTCATGGTTAACGAAGTAGTGCTCTCGTCAGCTGCTTCTAAAGTCTCTTTAGTCCATGGTGGCTCCGGCCTTGAGTAATTCAAATAAAGACCATTAAATATACGTGCCGCGTAGTTGTAGCCCCACTTGTCGACCCCCATGGTGATCGGATTGCCCTTAGGGTCCATGATAGTGCCCCCCTGGATGGTGGCACAGCCATCGTCAGCTGCTTTTGCAAAATCGCAGACGAGCGGGCTGCTTATCACCAGTACAAAAACTGTCACTGCACAAACTGTTAATAAACGTTTCATCGCCATTCTCCTTCAAAAACACTCTCAAATAGCCCCCTTTTTGCTGCGAACCATCCGCAGTCAAAGTTTTCCCAATCCTTCTCGTTTTACTGCCTCCTCAAATTAAATTTACAACATACTTCAAGGCATCGAGGTCCTTCCAGTCGATGGAATCGTCCTTAACCAGACCATAGTCGGCTGCTGAGACCGGATTGGACAGACTGAGCATCAATACGGGCACTACGCCCACAAGACTAAAAATATTACTTCTTTTTTTCATCGCTTACCTCCTATTAAAAGTTTGGGGTTGACCTGGCGCCACTGTTTTTCGCCACTGGCAACTCCGCTTGCCAACTTGTAATCATTAATCTACCGGTAGTCTGCAAATATGTCAAATTTTATTTGCGAAATCTGGATTATATTATTGCCTCATTCTGTAACTTCTAACGGGGTCAACACTTAAAAGCTTCGGATGGAATAATAAGGTGTGCTACGGCAGAAACTATTAGTGTAAAAAAAGCGTGGCGGCTTTGAAACCACCACGCTTTACCATCAATATCATTAAACTTTGCTCAGCGTATCTCGTTATGGCGTTCCCAGCGGGTCAACATCAGCCGAACCGCTAACATCGAGCAGCAGAACATTTTCAACGGTAGTATGGTCCCAGTAATTGAACTTTGCTTTCACGGTAGAGCCGGTCTGATTTATCAGGTCGTACGGCGAGTTACCTTGAATCGTGTTGCCGCCAATGCCGGCAGTGGAACTGCCGTCGATACTGACACTGCCGCCGCCGAGGTCCACCTGGGCTGTGTTCTGAATCATAACCCCGCCCTGGGTGAAGTTCTGGATGTTATTATGCTCCAGCCGTACCTTCGCAGAATCAAAGACATAGACGCCGTGGTAGTTGCCGCCGGTGAATGTGTTGTGCCGGATGATGGCATGGGCACTGCCATACACCCGTATGCCACGCTTTGCGTTCACGGTGTTCTCCTCAACGTAAACGAGCTGACCGGGGCTGCCGCCACTGTGTCTAAAGCTGTTAGACTCGCCTCCGACATTACAGTGTCTTATTACATACTCTCCCGTCGAGCCGGTGCAGCGAATCGGCTGTGTGCTGTTCGTGAAGCTGAGGTTCCTGAACACACCGCGGCCGCCGTTGTTGACCATAACCGCCTTGTCATCAGACGCGCCATAGGTGCAGTTGCGCATAATACAATCGAAGCACTCGTAGCCGCCGCCGTTCATACTCATCGCATCCTCGCAAATGACACCGACATTGCAGTTCTCTATCAGGTTACGGTTGCCACTTCGGATGTGAACACCTTCGGGGAACCGGTCGAAATCGAGGTTACGGAAGATGTTGTCGTTACCGTGAAACCGAATCAAGGCGTCCTGGCCTTCCGTCTGACTGCAGTCATCAGGGCCGTTGTAGTAGAACTTGACGTTCTTATCCTGGCCGTCAACGATGCAGTTGTTACCGAAGAAGTCCCGGTGATGGTTGACGTAAATGGTCTGGCTGGAGAAGCCGAACAGGATTCGCCCGCCGCCGGCTGTTTCGATGGCATCCACCGCATCATCCCACTGGGCCATATTGGGCTCGGTGATATTGTAGTCAGCATACGGGTAGTCGTTAAAGTCGTTCACGGTGATGTGGTTTGTCTTGGTCATACTGTCCGAGCCGCCGGGGCCGGTTACAGTTAACGTCACAGTGTACGTGCCGGCTGACGAATACTGGTGGTTCGGCGCCCTACCGGTGCTGGTCTGTGTGTCGCCAAACTCCCACAGATAGCTGGTAATATCGCCCGTTGCCTTGCTGACAAACTCCGGTTTGTAATAAATGTCCCAGCCGCTCGTCGGTATCACCATGAAATTAGCAACGGGAACCCCGGGCACAGCCGTGGTGAAGCTCCACACATCGCCGGCGGTCGTTCCATAAGTGTTCTTCTCGTCTATGCACCAGTAGTAAGTGGTGTTGGCATCCATAATACAGGGGTCGAAGGTAGTGCCTGGCTGATTGCCCTGGAACGCACCTGGACTGATTGTGCCGAAATACACATCGTGGCTTGTCGCGCCGGCACCCGCCGTCCAGCTCAAATCCGCGTAAATGTCCACATTGTTTACTTCGTTGGCAGGAGACGGGTTGCTCGCCTGGCCCGGCGGCCCTGGCGCTGCCTCTGTTGTGAAGTTCCAGACATTGCCTGTGGTCGTTCCATAAGCGTTATTACCGTCTATTCGCCAGTAGTGGGTAGTATAGTAGTCTAATGTTCCGGGGTCATATGTGGTCTCGGTCTGGTTGACTTTGAACTCACCTGCATCCGGCGATTCATCGGTGCCGAAGTACACATCGTGCGAATCAGCGCCGGTGCCTGCCGTCCAGCTCAGGTCGGCGTTGATATTAACGTCCGTTGCCTCACTATTCGGGTTGGGGTTGGTTGCCCTGCCCGGCGTCGGCAGCAATGTGATGCCATTGAGATAGATGCACTCGACTTCGTTGGCGTCCAGCGCTAAGTTCCAAACGCCAACATCGTCGATAAGACCGTAAAAAGCTTTGTCCCTGTCCTGGTGGTCATTACCGATATCTCCCCCAGTCGTTATGCTGCTTAAGCCGCTGTAGGTCCCGGAAGCAACATTATTGGCATCTACATAAACGATGTAATTGGTTCCGTCCCAGGTCAGGGCTATATGGTACCATGTGTCAGTGCTTAAAGTCATAATGTTCGTGTTTAAGTTATACGCGCCACCAAGCCCCGCGCCCAACTGCATAGTTGTTTGGTACAAATAAAGCTGGACTCTGTTGTCGCCGCCAGGCAGGTCACGACAGGCGAAAAAATACCTGTAGTACTGTGTCTGCGGCCCTTCCGGACGGCCCCAAAGGGCGACTGTGCCCGCCGATGCGCTCATTCCGTCAGTAGGGATTTCGATACGCTGGCTACCGCTGGCAAAACGCGCGGCACCATCTATTTGCCCGCCACCTGGCTCCCAAGCCGCTCCAACCACCGTGCCATTATAGTCGTTGCCGGAAGAATCATAGGCAGTGGTACCCGATAACTCATCAAGCTTCCACCAGCCGATTGGGGGAGAGGAAGGGGCCAACTGCTCCAGCCAGTGTTGTGCCAATAAGGTATAGTCATCAAAGTCAACGTTGTTATTATCGTCGTCGAAGTTGGCGCCGTTGCAATCTTCCACCGAACAATCGAACAACCACTTATCGACAAAGACGTCGAGGTCCTTCCAGTTAATGTAGCCGTCCTTAATCAAATCGTAGTCGACTGCCAGGACCAGATTGGGCAGGCTGAGCATCAATACCAGCACTATGCCCACGAAACCGGAAATGCTGTTTTTTTTCATCTTTCGCCTCCTGTTTTTTAGAAGTGTTAGGGTTAACCTGACTGCGCCGCCGGTTCTCACGAGCGGCACTCTAACTATTAACTTGATAAACCACCATTCTACCAGAAATCGGCAAATATGTCAAATTTTATCTGCGAACTCTGGATTATATTATTACTCAAACTGACCGATTAGAGGGATTTTGATGGTAGCAATTATCAAACAAAA
>CAYONQ010000078.1:0-12217 GCA_964405375.1 uncultured Pirellulales bacterium | reverse complement strand
CAGAGAAGGATTGGCCACTAAGGCACGAAGACACAAAGAAAAAGTAACCGCGGAGAACGCGGAGAGCGCAGAGAAGAATTGGCCACGAATTGACACGAATTGACACGGATTTTGTTTTGGCCACAGAGCTCACAGAGAGCACAGAGAGATTTAGTCAGCTTTGCGTACTCGACAATCGCTGCTCTGAGAGCAAGCTCTCTCCGCAGAGCATTGCCTTCGTCCACAGGCGGCTTAGCCGCCACAGCTTCGCTTTAAGCTGACTAAATTCGCATGTTGTGGCTTGTTGGTTGGGTCCGGCAAGGGGGGAGAAAGACAGAGGAAAGAAGGCAGAGCAGACTGGATACCCGCCTTCGCGGGTACAGGGTTATGAGTTGAGGGTTGGGAGTTTGGGGATAGTTCGCCGTAGGCGAATCTTCGATATTTGGTTGAAAGAATTTGCGGTTTTGGGGATTGTATTGTTTGAAAATATTTAGCGTTTGTCGGTTTATCGATAATACTAAATGTACGGTTGGAAGATTGCTGGGCAACGCTACAACCTGACTATACGAAGCGGTGGCATCAATAGATAGCGTATCCGGAAATCTATCTCATTGATTGACAGCATTCGGCATAAGTCTTCCGTACTGTAGCCGTGGTCACGCTGGTACACTTCAATGAGCCGGCGCATCGTAGAGGGTTCTTCGTCCGGAATTGCGACGGGCTCGGTGATCCGGTAGCCCGCTGCTCCTAACTGGGTGAAATACCGTCGTTTCTGCGATTCGGTAATCACACCAAGTTTGAACGCCCGTATTATCAATGCGGCGATTGAAACTTTCCATTTCAATTTCAGGCGCATTGCTCGTTCCAACGAAAACGGAGTAAGGTCCGGCAGAATCTGTCTGCGAGGCATTAGGAATTCAGATGCGAATTGGTTGGCTTGATCCTCCATATTGTTTGTCGGAATGCGGTGCATAATGACGTGTCCTATTTCGTGGGCGAGAGTGAATCTGGAACGATCGGTTGATATATTTTTGTTGACGAAGAAAAGGGGGGGTAGGCCTTTGAACCACTGACTCTGCGCGTCAAACTTCCTAGACCCTAAATCATACTTAAAAACTATACCGCCAGCGCTCTCAATCACGCCAATCACGCTCTTGACCGGACCTAAAGGTAGATGCCATTGGGCTCGCACCAATTCTGCAATACGAATGGCATCACCATCAAAGTCGTCAATGTCCAAGGCGTGAAATTCGTTGTCACAATATATCTCGGCATCATGCAACAGCTTTCCTATTTCTATAGTCCAAATATTAAATTGCGCCTGGATCCTTTTCAATTCCAAGACAGGAAGGCTCTGGCGTTTTCGATGATGGACAAGGCTGACACCAAAGCCATGAAGCCGGTTTTGTTGATAGAAGAAGGACTTCGGACAGTCCAGTGCTTTTGCGATTTTTTCTAGCTGGTCGTCAGAGACTTGTAACTCTCCTCTCTCAAACTTCGAGATGTTGCCCTGTGAAATAGAAGATTGTTTAGCAAGTACTTTTTGCGTAAGACCCCTTGCCTCCCGTGCAAGCTGAATCATTTCGTTGTTGACCACCTGATTCATTGTCCTACAACCTTCTTGATGTTTCTCGTAACCACTGCCGGTTGACGTAGATCATGTGGCGACGCAGCTTCAATTAATTTTCTTCATGGTTTTCTTTTTCGCAACTACCATCGGTTGAGGCGGACCATGTGACGATACCACTTCAATTGGTTCAGTTGTAACGTCGAGGTCAGACAACCGTAACGACCAAAGCAACTCGGGTCCATCCCAACAAACGATGTGTGCGTCACGAAACATTCCGGTAGAATCGAGTCGGTAGCCAGCCGTTACCAGTGTCGCAGCCGAAGAGAACAACGTCTGATGGTCATATGCTCGCTGTTGATCTGTCTTGACGTTACAGGGGCGAAGAGCAGTTGAAAGCTTCTTAAAGCGTATGATGATCTTGCCATAGAAATCAATAACAAGAAAGCCGGTATCGTGATATAGCATAATATCCGGTTCCTTGCCGCCGAAGGTTCTCCTGGCATACTCCTCAATGTTGTCGTGTATCAGGCTTGCGCGTGTCCGAGGCAACAGAGGCAAACAAACCTCTGGCGCAGATTGCTGTAAGACTTGCCATGCATTCAAGCCACTGGCTATGCAGTTGAATATTGGAGGGTAATGCGGCTTCAAAAGCTGGTACGCTCCATCACTTGTGAGCCGCCCATCTTGAAATAATAATTTTGTTTCCATAACATTAAATTTATCGGCTATTTGCGCAGAATGCAACAAAGAAATTCAATATTTTATTCGATAATTTATTCAAAAATTCGTAAGTCCTGAATTTTACTGGTGTTAAAACAGAAAAAAATTGATAATTTTAGTGAATATTAGTATCCTAATTGGGTTGGTCTGCGAAAATAGGTGGGTTGGCGATTATTTACATTACACTTTCTCTATGGGCGAAACATAAATCTAACTTGTCAGGGCGAACTCTAAATGCTGTGCCGTGATCGTGTGGTCTTCCGTCAGCATACTGACCGATTCGAATATCAACGAAAATAATCTCTTCTCTTAACAAAGTAAGAAAACTATCGAAATTGAAGCCACTTAATAACCATGCTTCATTGAACCAGAATTCCTCATTGGCCCCAGAGCCTCGTGTTTCTGCTTTTACGTATAAGAGTTTGGGGAGTTTGGCCTCGAAACGCTTTTGCAGAGTGTCTTTATCCCAGTAACCTACAATTTCATTTTGGGGTGTTACAAGATTTAGCTTGTCATCTTCAACATTTATCTTAAAGCCGGGGTTGCCTTTCAGTTGATTAAATTTTACAGCGTTTACTGTAGTATGCAGTTCTTTCCGTTCGTTACCACGCGAGGACTCATAACCGAATCTTTGAAGCAAGGTGGAGTTTGCACTCATAGGGAGAGGTGACTTTGTGAATAAAGTGAGCATACTGGGAGTATTTTTTCTTGCAGATTTTAATTCTATCATTGCGGCATTTGGACCAGGCACATTATTCTCTTTGATTCCCAGGAGGTCCTCCAATGTTTTCCCGATGCCTGTATTCCCAGTGCGATGGGTTTCTACATAGCCCATATCCTTAATTTGCTTCAACTTAGTTATTATTTCTAGGTAAGTTATAACGGCCTCCAAAAATCAAGTATGTATTCAAAAGTAATAGTGAGAGTAATATAATTGCTGGGCCAGCCAAAAATTCCTACTTTATTTACTAAATTCCTTTTATCCCAGATTATTATATTCCTAAGTTCATAACCTACTTTTTCTAATGCATCAATAATATAACTGTGTATAGGGTATCTGTGATTATTTTCCCACAAATCATTGACGTTAATTATGCAATGCGCTTTGGGTTTAAGAAGCGGTAATATTCCTTTATAGATTTCGGCTAGTGCTTGTGCATATTCTTTTGGTTTCATCGTTCCGAGGTCACGAGGATTATTTGAATACTGCAGATTTTTTTTGTAGTGCTTATCTACTCGGAGATTTCCACGAGTACTTTTATGTAATCTTTTGCGGTTCAGCATATTGGCGTAAGGAGGCGAAGTTACAGATAAAGAAATGGTGTTTTCTTTCAGGTGTTTTGGGATATTGATAGCATCATCACAAATCACTATTTGTTTAGTTTTGTCTCCGAAGTCTATCTCCAATTGAGATAGTCTTTTGTTGGTAAAATTAATATATTTTTTGTTAAGGTCGAAGCCCACGGCATTCCTTGCTAAATCTCTTGCTGCGACCAGTGTCGTACCAACGCCCACAAAAGGGTCAAGCACAAGTTCTCCCTTGTGAGTAAAAAGTTCAATACACTTTCCAGGCAAAGCTATTGGGAATACTGCAGGGTGGATGTCTTTATCCCTGACATCTCGTTTCTCGTAGTATAATTCCCAAATTGCAACTTGGCTGCGCACCCAGTCTTTAGCGGTAAGGCAGTTAATATGAGTTTTGGGGCAGTTGCACGTTCGGTCGTAACCTATATTGAGAAGTTTTTCGTGGAGTTGGCTTTTGCCGGCTGGATGTTCTTTCACAACTATTTGGGGATTATGATTATTAGGACTGACCCTATATGTTCTTTTGTCAAGACGGGCGATTGTGACGGTATCACCTGAATGTAGTTTATGTGAGTGGACGAACTCTTTTACCCATTTTCTTTCTCTGAAAATCCAGCGGGGCTTTCCTGTCTTGTCTTTTGGGATATCCGTTTTGATAGGGTTGGATAAGCCTTCTACTTTTAGGGTTATTGGGGTACCGAGGCCGGTTTTTTGGGATGGGCCGCCGAAGGCGTCCGGCGGGAAAAAATCTTTGCCGCACGGCCCAATATTCAGATTGCCGTATTTTTTAGCTGCTGGTGTTAGTTGAATTACGCGTGAGTCCATTCTGCGTCAGTCTCCTTTCAAGATGTGATTATAACAATCGCCTTTGGATTGGGCAAGTGGATTTGCGCCGAAATTTTTTGGGAAGGACTTGAGTGTTGCTGTGGCGGCGACGGGTAAAGAACCCCCGAAGTGCAAGGGCAACCTACGGCAGAGGCAATTTGTTATTTTCGATTTTGGGGTGGTTCCCCTGCTGCGTGGCCAAGATAGCCCCAGATAAAGACCCCTGCCTAAGGCAGGCGTGGCAGGCCACCGAAGCGGAAAAAGTAGAAAGTTGAGAGTAGAAAGTAGAAAAAACCGGGTTCCGGATAACTTCAGATAACGGCGTTCTGGGGTCTTCGCTTCGCTGCGAGGGTCTTCGCTTCGCTGCGAGGGTCTTCGCTTCGCTACGAGGGGCGGGAGGGGGTAAGGGAAAAGTAAAAAGTGAAAAGGCAAAATGGAAAAAGGGAGGGGGAAATAGCGTGGAGCGGGTTATCGGGGGTAAGTGTTGCAATTTGCGGGTGGGAGATTAGAATAGGGCCGATGGGTAAAAGTATAGCCATTTTGGGTTCGACGGGTTCGATTGGTAAGAAGGCGTTGTCTGTTGTAGATGCGTTGAATTCGTCGCTTGAAAAAGGATTGGCCACAGAGGACACAGAGGACACAGAGAAAACTAATGAAATGGATTCCCGCTTGCGCGGGAATGACAAATCAGTAAACTCTGTGGGGAAAAAATTGGCCACAGAGGACACAGAGGACAGAAGACAGAGGTCAGAAGACAGAGGTCAGAGGTCAGAAGACAGAGGTCAGAAGTCAGAAGGTAAAAGGGATTCGAGATTGCTTCGCTGCGCTCGCAATGACGAAACAAGTGTAAAAGCCGATGACAAATATGAGGTTGTTGCGCTGAGTGCGCATAGTAATGTCGAGCTTTTGGCGGAGCAGGTGAGGCGGTATCGGCCAAGGTTTGTCGCTATTACAAACGCTGATTATGTAGAGCAGCTTCGTTGCGCCGTTGGTGATTCGGATGTTGAGATTTTGGCTGGGCCGGGGGGATTGGTGAAGATTGCGGGACTTGAGGAGGTTGATATTGTCCTTTTTGCGGTTGTTGGAGTGGCGGGTCTTGATGCGGTTCTTGCGGCGGCGAAGAAGGGTAAAACGCTTGCGATTGCGAATAAGGAGCCGTTGGTTGTTGCGGGTGAGCTGCTTACGAAGACGGCGAAGGAAAGCGGGGCACAGTTGCTGCCGGTCGATAGCGAACATTCGGCGGTTTTTCAGGTTATGCAGGCGGGAAGCCGCGACCCCATACGAGACATTCCCGTGCCGGGTCTCGTACGGGGCGAGGAGGTCAGCAGAATCATACTGACGTCTTCCGGCGGGCCTTTTAGAGAGATGAGTATCGAGGACATTGAAAACGTAACGGTTGAGCAGGCGCTGGCGCATCCGGTGTGGGATATGGGGCCGAAGATAACTGTCGATTCGGCGACTATGATGAATAAGGCGCTCGAGGTCATCGAGGCGAGGTGGCTTTTTGATGTGCCGGTCGATAAAATAGAGGTTTTGATTCACCCTGAATCGATAGTTCATTCACTTGTCGAATTTGTCGATGGTTCTGTAATGGCCCAGCTTGCGACGCCCGATATGTGCCTTCCAATCCAGTATGCGTTGACGTATCCCAGGCGTGTTGTGGGGATTGCGGAGCGGTTGCGGTTCGAGGAGATAGGCCGACTTACGTTTGAAAGGCCTAACTTGCAAAAGTTTCGTGCGTTGTCTCTGGGATTTGAGGTTGCGCGTGCGGGTGGCACGGCTGCGGCGGTTTTTAACGCAGCGAACGAGGCCGGTGTGAGTGAGTTCCTGGCGGGTAGAATTAAGTTTGTCAATATAGTAGAGCTTATCGAACATTGTCTGAATAAACATAGCGTCAAGACAGGCGTGTCGCTTGAGGAGCTGCTTGAGGCCGACGGCTGGGCAAGAAAAGAGGTTAAATTAGCGTGCAGCCCTTCGGCAAGCTCAGGGTAAACTTATAGCGTTTAGCGTATAAGGTGTCGGCTGTTTGGTTTTATATGGTTCTGAATCTGGAGGCGTTTTGATGTCTGAATCAAAAGGTTTATTAAGCAGGAATTTTCGAGTCATTTTATTAGTCGCTGTTGTTGTGGTGGTTTGCTATCTGATTTTGCGGAACGTAACCGTCTTCGGCAATATACTGCTGGCCGTGGTAGGTTTTGGTGCGGTCATTATTGTTCACGAGTTCGGTCATTTCATTGTTGCCAAGCTTTGTGGGATAAAGGTTGAGGCCTTTTCGATTTTTATGCCGCCGACTGTTCTTGGCGTGCAGAGGACGGAGAATGGTTTGCGGTTTCGGATATTGCCGAAGTTTTTCCCCAAGGAAGACGATGAGGCAGGCGACGGGCAGCTAAGTTTTACCGTCGGCGGGGCGGGGAAAGAGTGGGAGACCGAATATCGCATCGGGCTTATTCCGTTCGGCGGCTTTGTCAAGATGTTGGGGCAGGAGGACGTCGGGCCGGTTAAGAGCAGCGACGACCCGCGCTCGTACGCCAATAAGCCGGTGAGTGTCCGTATGGCTGTTATAGCGGCAGGTGTCATCTTCAACATTATCAGCGCCGTTGCTGCTTTTATGGTGGTTTTTCTCATCGGTATAAATCGTGTGCCTGCGGTGGTTGGTGGGGTGGTGCCAGGTTCGCCGGCTGCGATGGCGGGGGTGGTGGCCGGTGACGAGGTGGTTGAGATTGCCGGCGAAAGCGGCAATCTGGAGTTCAGTAATATATTAGTAGCGGCGGCCCTGTCGGGTAAAGACGAAGAGGTTGGGCTGAAGGTAAGGCACGCAGATGGCTCGGTAGAGGATTTTGCGATGGCGGCCAGGCGGATGCCGGGGGTGCAGATGAGAGTTTTCGGTATTTTGCAGCCGCAGAGCTTGATTATCGAGGATGTGTCCGATGCTAATGCTTTATTTGAAAGAACAGGGCTGCTTCCGGGCGACCATATTAAAGCGGTCAATGGTAAAGAGGTGCGAACTCATTGGGAGTTGGCGGAAGTAATTGGCAATTCTATTACACCGACGGCGGCGATTTTGGCCGAGCGGGCCGAAGGAGCATCCAAAGATAGGTTAGTCGAATCAGAGGTTGAGCTGAGCTGGGACTATGCCGACAGTTATGACGTCAAATCCGAATCCGAGCTTTACCATATATGTTCTATGGTTCCGCGTTTGCGGATAATTTATGTTGACCCGCGGGCTGTTAAAAACAGGTTTGTCTCGTGGCTCGGCAAAATTGGCATTGGCAGGGGGGATGTCGGTGCCGAGGGCAGGTTGCAAAGCGGTGATATTATTCTGGCGGCCGGCGACGTTGAAAATCCCACCTACAAAGAGCTTCGTGAGGTTACGGAGGCGTATGACGAAAAAGAGCTTGCCATCAAGGTATTGCGTAAAGATGGTGACGGGATTGAAAGGTCGCATACTGTTAGCGTTGTGCCTAAACGGTCGCAGGATGACAAGCGGGTAGTGATTGGTATTGTTGTTGTGCTTGACGCCGAGCATCCGGTTGTTGCCAAGAGCATTGCTGCAGAAGATGGTCCGGCGGCATTGGCGATTCCGCGCGGGGCCGTGATAACGGCTGTTGATGGAGTGAAGGTATCGAGCTTTTATGATATTGCCGGCCAAATCATCCGATGTGCCGGCCGGCGCATTACAATTGACTATCGTCTCGACGACCAAATGGCGGGGGGAGTTAGTTTGAACGTTGAGCCAGAAATAAAAGTTGTAGCCGTCAGGTCTAATGTGCTTGTTCCTTTTAAGGTCTTGAAGCGGCTTTATAAGGCCGCAGGGCCTGTCGAGGCGATTGTGATGGGATATAAAAAGACCACTATGTTTATTGCTCAGACATACGCAACGTTAAAGACTTTGATGGAAGGACTGGTCAGCCCCAAGGAGCTTATGGGGCCTGTCGGTATCCTTACGCTTGGTTATCGGGTTGTTTCTGAGCAGCCGTTGATTTACTACGTTTACCTTCTGGGGCTGATAAGCGCGTGTATAGCTGTATTTAACTTTTTGCCTTTGCCGCCTCTTGATGGTGGGTTGGTTGTGCTTTTGTTAGTCGAGAAAATCAAGGGTTCTGCGTTAAGTGAGCGGACGCAGGAGATTATAGCTTATGGCGGCTGGGCGCTTATAGGTTCGCTTTTTCTTTACGTAACGTTTAACGATATTGTCAGGAGCTTTTTTAGCTGAGCCGTTAGAGGATGTGAGATGTCGGCTGGTAAGGTGGGCTTTGAGGAATATCACGAAGGCGTATTTGCCGCCTTGAAAGAGGCGGACAGGGACGTTTATGCGTTGATAACGAAGGAGTACGAAAGGCGGGGAGATACGCTGCAGCTTATCGCTGCGGAGAACCAGTGCTCGCAAGCGGTTCTGGCGGCCCTCGGTTCGATTGTTCAGAACAAGACCGCTGAAGGATTTGTCGGGGCCAGGTTACACGGGGGCTGCGAGGTCGTTGACGATATAGAAGGGCTTGCTGTGGCCCGGGCGAAAGAGGCGTTCGGCGCACGGTATGCCAATGTGCAGCCGCACTCCGGCAGCCAGGCCAACCAAATCGTCCTTGTCGCATTATTGGAAAGAGGGGATAAGGTATTAAGCCACGGCGTAGAACAGGGGGGACATCCATCGCACGGGGCAGCGGCTTCGCTCGCCGGCAAATTCTTCAAGATAGAGAATTACGGTGTGGATAGAACGAGTTTTCTTCTGGATTATGACGCTATCAGGCGGCAGGCGGTCGAAATCAGGCCGAAGCTGATTATGTGCGGCGCCAGCGCCTATTCGAGAACGATAGATTTCAGAAGGTTCAGAGAAATTGCCGACGAGGTCGGTGCGTATCTTTTGGCAGACATCTCACACATATCGGGATTGGTGATAGCCGGTGCTCATCCTTCGCCTGTAGATTATGCGCATTTTACAACGACAAGCACTTACAAAGCAGGGGGGCCGAGGGGCGGTGTGATATTGATGGGCAAAGACAAAGACAGGAAGATGAAAGCCGGTGGAAAGAATGTAGCGTTGTGGGAGCTTGTCCAAAAAGGGACATTTCCCGGTGTGCAGGGGACGGCTTACTTTAACCATATAGCAGCCAAGGCGGTTTTCTTTAAGGAGACGCTTTCTGAGGAATACAAGGCCAGGCAATTTAAGATTATAGAAAACGCCGGGCGGCTGGCAGGTAATTTGATGAGTTTGGGATATGACGTTCTGGCCGGCGGGACGGACAACCATATGATTCTTGTGAACGTAGCGGGTTTTAAGGAGGGCTTGACAGGAGTAATAGCGCAAAGGCGCCTTGAGGATTGCGGCATAGTTGTCGATATGATTAGGGTGCCATACGATAAGAAACCGGCCTTGGTTAGCAGCGGTATCCGGCTTGGCACGGCTATTGTTACAAAGGCAGGGATGACGGCCAAAGAGATGGACACGATATCGGCAATGATAGATGCGGTATTGAAAAAGGTAAAAATAAACAGCGACACCGAGTATGAAATAGACGAATCCTTCAAGAACGATATGAGGGACAAAGTAAAGGGGCTATGCAGCAGATTCCTTTGACGGTTGAGCTGATTTTTTTGCACCTGCAGTCCAGAACAATTGATAAATTGCGCCGATGACGGCCATTAGTATGAGGGAGGAGAAAATCACGAGCGACATCAATAGAGCGTTCGAGGCGTCCACACCATATATTGCCAGGGACTGGACGAGGGTTGCTTCTCTAACGCCGAGATTGCCTACGGATATCGGCAGTCTGCCCAGCAGGAAGACAAGCACAAACAGCCATACTGCCGTGACGAAGCCGACGTTTATATTAGCCGCTTTTGCGGCAAAGAAATAAGCGCAGGAGCGCACGGCTATTCGGATTATATTGTAGCCGAGCATTTTGAAATGGAACAGCCATCGGACCTTCTGGAATAAGCTGATTTGTTCGAGAAGCTCGCCGCCTTTTTTCTGGATTATGGCGGGAAATGGTTTTAAGGTGTGCTGCAGCAATTTACTGACCTTTGCTCCGAATGTTTGGCTTAACAACAGAACGGAGCCGGTGACTGTAGCAATTAGAAGTATAGCGCATACGGCGGGGAGATGAGGATGATTGCCTGGATTTGCTATCATCAAGGCAATCAGGCCAAGAGTAAAGGTGGTAACTATATCAGAGGTTTGATTGTAAATCATACTGCTGAGGACTTTATGACCTTTGCCGGTATGGCTTCTGATAATATACCACTTAACGCCTGAGCTGATGAAGCCGGGCATTACAAAATTGTAAAGTGCCGTGACGGCGCTTGCTGCGAAGATTTTCGCAGTATTTAGATAGCAATGGTGTTTTTCAAGAATGAGCCGCATTTTTACGGACCGAAGCCAAAACGCTGCGAGGGTCAATCCCAAGGAGATGAAGAGGTATCTCCATTTAGCCATTTGTATGACGGGGCCGAACTGTGACAGGTCGATTTTACTTAGGACCCATATCAGCAGGGCCGTTGTGCCGACTATTCTAAAGCTAAACTTAAGAAGTTTTTTGCTCGTGTCGGTCATTAAATTTGTTCCTGTTATGTGTAAACTTAATCGTAGTATCCAAGCGCTTTTAGTTTTTCCTGAATCTGCTTTTGTTTTTTTTCAATCCACTTTTAATAGCGATGACGAGATTAACTCTCGGAATTGTAGGATGCTGTCAATCCGGCACTTAACTTCTGTGTTAAGAGAGTAAAATCCGTAATTGGTGTGGCGGCCTTTTTTTTGCCCATGGTCGGATATTATCAGGCATATATCCGTATTTTTCATTTGATGTTTAACCGACTCGACCAACTGCTCCATTCTCTGGTAGTAGGACTTGATGGTGTTTATATCTCTGGAGTACATATGCTGGACAGTATCCAGTGAAAACAGATGGGCACAAATCAGGTCGTAACCTGGAATGGAGCTGATAACTTCATCAACCCTCTGCTTGTCCATACCATAAGTTTTTTCCGCTAAGTATTTCTTGTCGATTTTTCCCTCCAGGGCGTAAACAAGCTCTTTTCTTACCTGGAAGTTTTCCGGGTTTTCATTATACGAAGGCATACTTATCGCTTTTGAGTTTGGAATGTCTGAAAAAATGGTGCCAACTTTTTTGTACCTTTCCTTAGTTGGGATGCTTTTTTTGAAGCCGATTTTGTTTAAGAATTCCCCGACTTTTAGTCTGTGCTTGAGGGAGACCCCCATCTTTTTGGCCAAAACATCCAAGATGGGAAGAATCGGATTTTTCCAATCCTTAAATCTGGTGATATTTGTTTCTTCAGGGGTTTTACCGGATATAAAGCTGGCCCAAACTACCGCCGTTACGGGCTCGCCATGCTTTTTTAGAATCGGAACGCTAATTTTACCAAACTGGTGCTGTTTGAAAACTCTCATATCCCATTTTGTTACCAGGTCGTATTCCAACGCATCTACGCCCAGAATGACTACTTTATTCGATATCATTGACTATTCACTCCAATTATAATACTCAAACTGACCGTTTCTTCGAAACGGGCCAGTTTGAACGTCGTTCGTCGCTCGTGAATCGTATCTCGTGCGTTGAAGCCGACTGCGTCGGCAACTATTTTAACTTTTTATACGATAAGCAATTAAACAAATTTTATATATTAAATCGGTCAGTTTGAATATAATAGACAAGACAATTTTTTGTCCCATGCTTAATATGTTCTTTAGTCTCGGTAAATGTATCTACTCTTCGGCTTCAGTATCCGATGCGCTATCCATATTATATACTTTACTCAAACTGACCGATTAAGGAAATTTTAATGGTAATGATTATCAAACAAAAA
>CAYONQ010000077.1:0-12282 GCA_964405375.1 uncultured Pirellulales bacterium | reverse complement strand
TTTGTTTGATAATCATTACCATTAAAATTTCCTTAATCGGTCAGTTTGAGTTAATAAGTAGAAAATTATATTTCCTACCACATGTGCTCACCCATAGCTCGAATCATGTTGTAAAAAAGAGTGACTACTAATATCAGTGATAGGGCAATTCCTACGAATGCTATCCAATATCCGTAATGTGTCTTTCTTTTTAATGTAATATGTATAAGCCCTCCAATACCTAATAGAAGTGATGTTGGAATTAAAGCATAGCTCATATATAAGGTTATCCTCGCAATTGTAATCAGCGGAGGATTGTAAATTACTGTTCGAATTATAACGCTGCATATTATGACAAGAGGAATTGTTGCTATCGACAAAACAAACGACGCTTTTGCAAAGCGACTGATCTTTTTGGTATCTTTTCTCGTTGTAGTTTCCTCGATATTCATATCATTTGCAGTCTCGGATTTTTTCTCTTCCATATTTCTCTCTCATTATTCAAAAATTGTATATTTTCCAGTTTCCATCGTCGGCTCTTATGAAAAAAACCGGGAAACTTAATGTCTGCGGACCATCCTGATGGAACATCTCATATTTGACTTCACCGTCCCTATGCCGGTCGTATGTCATCTGACCCATACCGGCTACATAATCCGAAAGGTTCGGCTCAATTATCTGGAAAATCTCGGCGTATTTTTCTCTCGAAATCTCCGTAACAAAAGTAAAGGCTTCATTAACATCACCTGCTGCCAGAGCACTCTTGAACGACTCGAAAACATCTAACGGATGAGGGCCGTTCAGCCAGAGATAAGCGAAGGTTGATAGGTCATTGGTATCAACAGTTCCGCTATTATCTATTATCAAAATCGCCATCAAGGCCACTGCCCGACTTCTGCCAGTTCCCGGCAAAAGTTGCAAAATCAACAAAGTTGACTATTTTATCACCGTTGAAATCGGGATAAGAATTTGGCTCGGGAAAACTTTCAATTCCATTAGCAATCGAAGCAATCATCAAAACAACAAAGGCAGGTAGAAGAAGTGTTCTTTGGTTATGCATAATAAATCCCCCTTCAAAATATAATACTACTTTTCACACTAAACACTGTAGACAATCAAGATGGCCATTGCAACAACAAAATGCCGATTTTGTTGTTTGTGCTTCGGGTTTCGTATATCCGTTATTTTGCGTATTCGATGCAGCGCAGCTCACGCAGCAGTGTTACCTGGATTTCGCCCGGATAGGTCATTTCACTTTCAATCTTGTTGGCGATGTCACGTGCGATTTTCATTGCCGACTCATCTTCGACCTTCGCCGCATCGACAATGACACGAATCTCTCGCCCCGCCTGGATTGTGTAGGCATTCTCGACGCCCTTGAAGCTGCCGGCAATCTCTTCGAGCTTCTCCAATCGCTTGATATATCTTTCGAGCGTTTCTCTTCTGGCGCCGGGACGGGATGCGCTTATTGCATCGGCGGCGGCGACCAGCGGGGTATAAGGATTATCCGGCGGGACGTCGCCGTGATGTCCCGCAACGGCATTTAGCACGATAGACGATTCATCGAAACGCTTGAGGTAATTTGCGCCTATTGCGGGGTGGCTGCCCTCGACCTCGTGGTCGATGGCCTTGCCGATATCGTGCAGCAGTCCTGCACGTCTGGCGATTGAGCCGTCCAGCCCCAGCTCGTCGGCCATAACCTGCGTCAGATAAGCGACTTCAACGCTGTGGCGAAGCACGTTTTGACCGTAACTTGTTCTAAAGTTCAATGCGCCAATCAAGCTGAGTATCCTATTGCTCAAGCCCCTGACGTTGGTCTCGACGGCGGCGTCTTTGCCAATCTGCAGGAGCTTATGGTTGACGTCCTTTTTGGTCTGGGTGACCAGCTCCTCGATTCGAGAGGGGTGTATTCGTCCGTCCTGAATGAGCCGTTCCATTGAAAGACGGGCAACCTCACGCCTGACGGGACTGAAGCCGCTTACGATAATCATTCCGGGGGTATCATCGACAATGACGTCCACGCCGGTCGCCTTTTCAAAGGCGCGAATGTTGCGTCCTTCTCTGCCGATGATTCGGCCTTTCATATCATCGCTTGGGATGTCGATGGTCGAGACGGTCGCCTCGCAGGTCTGTTCAGCGGCATATCGCTGAATGGCGGTGTTGATTATCTCCCTGCTTTTTTCACCAGCGGTTTCGGTAGCTTCTTCGACCTTGCGGGCAATCAGGGTTGACATCTCGTGTTCACACTCGTCTTCGAGCCGTTTCAACAGCAGCTCCTTGGCCTCTTCGACATGCATTGCGGTGATTTTGAGCAGTTGATTCTTTTGCTGGGCCAGCAAATTTGAAAGCTGTTTTTCCTTGCTGTCGATATTGTGCAATCTTCTATCAACCTCTTTTTCCTGCTGTTTTAATGTGTTTTCCTGCTGGCTGAGAAGCTCGCCCTGCTTATCGAGCGTATCCTCGCGCTTGGTTAACCTCATCTTGGTTTCGTGCAGCTCGGAGCGAACCTGATTTGCCTCGGCGGTGAGCTGCTCTTTTTTCTTGATGGCCTCTGCGGCGGCGTCAATCTGGGCGGACCTGATTATGTTCTCCGCTTCCCTTTTGGCGCCTTCAATCTGCCGCTGAAAGTCCTGCTCGACGGTCTTGGATTTTACTCTGGCAACTATCTGGTAAATCGTAACAGCCAGGGCAATCCCTAAAAGGAAGCTAAATACCGTCAGAATCGCGGTCGGCAGGCCAATCTGCGTCATCATTATTATGGTATCCATAGTTTTCGCCTTTCCCTTGTAATTACCCGTAGGGTTAGTAAACAATCGCTCAAGATGGAAAAACTGCGGGGTCTTCGGCTCGTCTCGGCGAAAGTTTGCCAAGCCGTAGCCGGGCAGGAAAGCTGCAAAAACTGTGAATTACGAAATCCTTTTCGTTATGGCGTAAAATCACCAGCACCTACGTAGGGCCAAAATCGCCTCTAACTGTGCTATTTCTGGCCCTAATAGGGCTGTTTTTGTCACGAAATTGGTTGATTTTATGCTCAATACTCACACCACCTTGTGGGTAAACAAATGCTTTTTTTCACACAGATTTCGTTTCACTCTAAATTCACTTTCTCTCCGCCGCACCAGAAAGGCCGGTTCCCCCTTGAGGTTGCCGTCCACAACAGATGCTAAAAGTGCCTTTACAACTTAACTGCCGTTCAGGAAAGAGGTTACAATTCTTCCCCTTTATGCGTCCCTTTACTATGGTAACGAAAAACCACCAAGTAAAGTACGAGATAATCCGCAGTTTTCTTCCGTCAAGTAGTTACAATACCATAATAGGATATGGCCGGCGTTCGGTCAAGAAAAAAATAATTGCCCATCGGGATGCCCAGGGAACGTCATATACCCACAGATGGATAAGATGTATGCCCGGAGATTGTTAGCGGAAGCTGAGAAAAAGATAAAAGTTCCGGCTGCGGATTATATATCCGCGCTCAAAGACTTCTTGGCCACGCTGATTTACAAATGGCGACAAGGTATGTGCAGGATGTTTCAGAACAAACGGACAGGGTTATTGAAAATAACAGGATGTATGTCTGTCAGATTAATAAGTAGTGCAACCAGAAAAGCCCAGTGGTTATTGATTATTGAAAAGGAACTGCTATAATCAACAAAGAGAAGAATAAATTGTATCATATTTTGAGCTCCTTGCCATTATAATTTAAGGAAAGGCTAAAATGAAATGCATTACAGAGTTAAAAGTTACAAACTTCACAGCTGTGTTGTATTTGGTAATTTGTCTGACAATTCTGGCGTTTTCTTTTCAAGGATCAAGGGGAATTTGGCAGCCTGACGAGGGTTATTATGCGGGAACCGCTGTAACAATGTTGGCCAAAGACAATATTTTCATTCCTTATCTTGGTGAAAATGAGATATTTCTTGATAAGCCTCCAATGATTTACTGGGGGATAATCGCCGGTCTTAAAACTTTTGGCCATAGTGAGTTTGCCGTTCGTTTCTTTCATGGCTTATGTTTTATTCTAACCAGTTTGGCTGTTGGAGTTTTAAGCTTTTCATTGTTCAAAGATAGATGGCTGGCCTTATTATCCTCGCTCATTTATGCCACCATGGTCATTCCATTCATTGCAGCAAATTTTGTCACACCGGATACGATTTTAACCCTGTGGACTACCCTTTCAGCACTGTGCTTCTGGAAAAGTGCTAAATCACAGGGGAAAACACGAATTTTCTGGCAGATGCTTCTGTGCGGAGCAGTAGGATTGGGATTTCTTGCCAAAGGCCCTGCGGTATTAATTCCTTGTGGTGGATTGTTCTTATTTCTTTTAGTTAGAAAAGAAATATTCCGGTATTTCTTCAATCCTTGGTCTCTTTTAGGTATTCTCATTTTTCTGGTTACTGGATTAGGTTGGTACATTTGGATTGGAATTAAGATTCCAGGGGCGTTCAGCTATCTTGTTGATAATCAAATTTTCGGACGTCTTATCTCAGAAAAATACAATCGCAATCCCGGGCTTACAGGTGCTTTAATCTATATCCCGGTTTTGGTTTTCGGCTCCCTGCCGTGGTCGACAATCTGGCTGGAAAAGAAAGGGGTAATTAAATCCACGTTCTTCAACAAACAATGGTGGAAGGAACTGCCGAAAAGACCTGAACAATTGTTTTTATTGTGTTATTTCTTTGCACCGCTTGTGATTTTATGCTTGGCGAGCTCTAAACTTGGGTTCTACGCTCTTCCGATTTTTGTTCCGCTGGCAATAGCTACAGCAAAGCTTTGGATACAAAAAGCTCCGGTGATTGACAGCTTATCGTTTTCAGGTTTGTTAAAAGGTTATGCTCGTCCAATTAAGCTGACGACCTGTTGGATTTTTCTTTTGTTGTTTTCAAAGCTGGGTCTTGCTTATTATCCGACACACAACAATATGAAGACTCTGTGGGCTCAAGTTAATAAGCACGCGCCATCAGGTAACTATGAATTATGCACAATAGATGAACGTGCCGATGGATTATTATTCTATGGCGCACACGAAGTAGAACATTCAACGGATGAATTTGACCCGTATCCGACATTCACTAAAACTGAGCATATTTTAGAAGAAATAAAAGAGTTTGTGCGGGAAAATGAAGCCGGTGTTTTCCTTGTGATTGAGGATGATGAAATCGCTGAAGCAATTGACGTATTAAAGAACTCTGGTATTGAATGCCGCATAGTGCACCTTCCATATCAAAGAGCAATGTTGTTTCCCTGCTTAATTGACAAAAGCAGTTTGGGTAATGAGAAAATCTAAGATATGAAACATACTCATTTAAAACAATCTTTGTATCACTTTCTTAACAGCGGCATGATAATTTTAGCCTCTTTGGTACTAATCGCACTTGTAGTTGTCGTAGCAACTGGTATGCGTGTGCATATTGCCAGTTTCCCTGAGCTTCTGGGAAATAGCCCTGAAAATATTGGTCATATAAAAACAACGACTGATCCGAATGAATTTACATTTGTGGTAGTTGGTGATGTTAAATGCGGAACGGCAACTTTTGAAACGATGCTGGATATTACACGCCTGGACCAACCTGCCTTTGCAGTAATACTCGGTGATTTCGTTGAGCATACCGAATTCGTCAGTCATAAGCTTTTTGCTCTGGAAATAGCTGAGCATACCAAGGCTTTCCCGATATTGTTAGTTCTCGGCAATCACGATATTTCTGCTGACGGACCTTTCTGTTTGGAAGATTTTGAAAATATTTATTGGGCTTCTCAGTTCTATTTTACCATTGGGAAATGTCTGTTTGTATTTCTGAATGATATTTCACCTTACAATCAAACAGGACAATATCTGGAGTTTTTGGAAGGGACTTTTTCAAGCCAATCAGAAAAAATAGAAAAAACCTTCGTTTTTATGCATATTCCACCTTCAGGATTAAATTCTTCCTTGATGTGTAATGGACTGCCAAGAAGCGAAAAATTTTTGCAGCTTGCTAAAAAATACCACATTGACTATGTTTTTGCTGGTGACCACCATGGATATGTAAAAACTGAAAGAGATGGAACAACTTTTATTGTTACCGGTGGTGGTGGTGCAAAGCTTCGGGGTAAACACGGGCGATTCCACCATCTGGTAAGAATGTCAGTAAAAAACGGAATGATCACCGAGACGGTGGTTGCTGCTAAGAAACAACCGGAAACCTTTGAACTGATAGAACGCAACGTAGCATTTTATATCTGGCCGTTGATCACGCAAAATTCCACATCACTAACTGTAACCTTTGTGATTTTTGGATTAACTATTTGGTTATTAATATTTTCGCTCCGCCGAAGAAAACAACTGTAAAATGGAAGTGAAGCAGGAATTTCTATGTTAGATTTTAAGGAAAAATAATGTCACTACGTAAGCTAAGAATACATTTACTGCGATTGGCCTTTATTCCAATCGTTTTTGTTGCTGTCTTTGTAAGGCCTTCCTGGTCATCGGAGTCAACTGCGGTTTTTGTCATGGAATTCGGCGGGTATCTATTCCTTTTGGCAGGCCTGGCAATCCGTATATGGTGCACTTTCTATATAGGTAGTCGCAAATCCAAAGAACTTATTACCGAAGGTCCTTATTCAATATGCCGCAATCCGCTTTATATAGGCTCTTTCCTGTTAGCTGTTGGCGCGGGGCTTTGCTTTGAGAATCTTCTCATACTTTTACTTGTCCCCGCAATTATTATTCCAGTCCACATTATTGCGGCTCGAATGGAAGAGATCCATCTTGAATCGAAATTTGGTGAACAATACCGGATGTACAAGCAAAAAGTCCCAAGGTTCTGGCCTCGTTTCTTAAACTATAACAGCCCTGATATGCTCGAAGTAAATGTTCATTCGCTTCGAAGAATAGCCATGGACACGATAGGTGTTCTGCTTTTACCGAAGATCGAAGACTTGCTTGAACTCCTGCACGAGAACGGCATTATCCCGGTTTTGTGGTATTTCCCCTTTTAGTTTTACTATTTCCTATCTACGAATGTAACCAGAGAATAAGTGTTTTTAAGGGGGTACTTTGGTACTGTCTGCCTATTTATCCCTAAAAGGGGAAAATTCCCTAATTTTTCCAAAAAATTTCCCCCAAAACCCTACCGCTTTCGCATATCTTTTCGGATTATGCGGCACAGCAGCAAAATCAGAGTAGTATCAGGGCTAAAACAGCCGACTGTCGGTTTTTTTGTTGACTTTGGGGGCTTTGGGACGATAATATATCATCTAAACGGCCTTGATAACTCGATTTTTCAGTATTTCTAAGGAGTTTTATTATGCCAGCAGGCAGGAGACAGCAAAGTAACGCCATGCTCTATACCGTGATAACCTTTGTCGGGCTTTTTATTGTCGCAACCACTGTTGCGGTTATTTTCTACGTCAAAGCCGAGAAGCTCAGGATGATAGCGGCGACCTCGCAAAGCCGGCTCGAGGAGATGGCCAGCCCCGCCGAGCAGCAAAGAATAGGGGCGCTGGTCGGGGCAAAAGTGGGCAGGAAAAGTCGGCTGGGCACGATGCTCGACTACCTCGACGCAGTGGTATATTCCATCGTCGGGGGGCTGCCCGAAGAGACCTCGGCCGAAGTCAAGGTCGATACCGCCGGCAGAAAAATCAAAGAGGCGTTGGGGCCGTTGGCTCAAAAATACCCCGACATTCAAACTGCCGACCCCAATACCGCCGGACTTATACAGATAGTAGAAAAAGTGACGGCAAAGCTGGACAACACCACAAACGCGACGGTTGCTCTGGCCGAGCAGCTCGAACAGCTTCAAAAACGATTCGATGACGCTGTGGCAATCGGTCTTGAAAAAGAACAGACGCTGTTGGCTGAGAAGGAAAAATACCAGCAGCAGGTCAACGATATCGCACAAGACTACAGTGAACTTAAGGCCCTGGTGCAACAAACCTCGGAACAGCAGGTTCAGACCCTCGCTGCCCAGTTAGATGAGGAAAAAGCTAATAATAAAACGTTAAGACAACAATTGCTGAAAACGCAGGCGGAGCTGAAGATGACCGAAGACAGGATGAAAAGTGCCCAGCAGAAGCTTCAGGAGCTTGTGCCGCCGCCGGATAATGAGATAGCCGCATATAAACCGGATGGTGAAATAATACTGATTGACGAGCCCGCTGGCCTGGTGCACTTGAACATTGGAAGTGACGACCATGTTTACAGGGGTCTGACCTTCTCGGTCTATGATAAAAGTGCTCCCATACCCAAGCACGGCAGGGGAAAAGCCGAGATTGAAGTGCTCAGCGTCGGCAAAAAGATCTCAACGGCACGAATTATACCTTCAGAGGATTTCGAAAAGGCCCTGAATAAGCTGCTGGCCGAAAATATCGACATCACAACAGTTATGCTCTCCCTTCCAAAGCCGCAGGAACAGCGAGCCAGAGACTTTGAGAGATTCGCCGAGGGTTCACCGGACCGGCTGAAAATCCTCAACAACCTTGCCACCGCCTATGACGAGCGCGGGAACAAAAGGCCAATCATACCTCATCCATTATTTCAGCCCAGAAGGACTCGCTATGACGAACGCAGGGACAAAAGGCCCATCATACTGGGTGATATCGTTGCAAATCTGATTTGGGACAGCGACAAAGCAAACGTATTTGTGGTTGTGGGCGGGTTTGACCTCGACGGCGATGGAAATATCGACCGCTATGCCGGCGATAAGATAAAATCACTTATTACAGAATGGGACGGCAGAGTGGACGATACCGTTACTATCGATACGGATTTTCTGGTTCTCGGCAGGGCACCGGAGGTGCTCAGAAAGCCGACCTTCGAAGAGATGGAAGTTGACCCAATGGCGACGAGAAAATATGAGCAGTCCCTACAAAAACTCGGCCATTACGAGGAAGTTCTGAAGCTTGCGAAAGACTTATCGATACCCATATTTAACACCGAAAGGTTCCTGTGCTTTATCGGCTACAAGACACAGGCCGGCAGAAGTTAGTGCTTTGATTCACTGCTCACAAAACAACACATTTCATACCTTCGGTTCGACGCCGATTGAGGTGACAAAAATCTCGCCTGTATATTGGGCCGCATCGGCGGATGTAAAGCCCCTTTTTACCGCAACGAAGGTTACCGTATAAACCGCTCTGATGGCAGCACCGAGCGGCCGGCCCGTATCACAATCAAGCCCGGATGGGATATCCACCGCCAGGATAGGCCGATTCTGTGCGTTTATAGCTTCTATCAATTGTTTATACTCGTTGCTCAATTGTCCGCTTAATCCCGTGCCGAAAATACCGTCAACGAGCATATCGGCGCCGGCGGCAAGAGTTTTGACCCTGCCGGCAATATCGGCATCGTTTAAATCGAGCTGCTCAATCGACTGACCCAGCCGCTCTAATATATCGAGGTTTATCCTGGCATCGCCTTTGATTTTGCTTTTCTCACCGCATATAACGACAGCAACCCTAAAGCCGCTGTTTAAGAGGTGCCTGGCAATCACATAGCCGTCGCCGCCGTTATTGCCGGTTCCGCAGAATATACAGATCTTCGGTTCAGCAGCGCCACTTAGTTTTTCCTTTATCAATTCCGCACAGCTACGTCCTGCGTTTTCCATCAAAACCACGCCGGGGACGCCGACGGTATTTATCGCCCACGAGTCAACCGCACGAACCTCATCCCTGCTCATCACAACACACTTTTTATCTGCTGAATATTTTTCCATAAGTATCTATTATACATTTTGAAACTTGTCCATTCAACTGTGATCACTCGTGATACTCCATTTTTGCGAGGTTGCGTTTGAAATAGGTTCGACAAGCTCACTACAGGTTGGGTTTGATTGGGTTTGTTTTGAATAGTTCATAGTTCGTTGTTCATTGTTATTAGTAATTGTTATTGCTAAGGTTACGATCATTTTTGGCTTTTCGGAAATTGGCTTTGTTTTGCATAATTTGTCATTTTTGATTGACCCGGCTTCGCTTATGGCTACGCCGAGGTAAGCGGAGTTTCCACCCCGCCAGAGGCGGGCAAGCCCGCCGAAGGCGGAGAGAATTAGCGAATTAGAGAATTGGTGAATTAGGAATTGGGGTTCGTGGTTCATTGTAAATTGTTCATAGTTCGTAGTTAATTGGTTATTGACCTGGACCTGCTGGACCTAAAACCTTGCCCTGCTGGGCGGTTTGTCGTTTGCCTACTGGTAAACTAGTGAGTATTATACCAAATTTCGGGCAAAAGTCAAGAAAAAATAGGGGGGCAGGGTTTGGGGTATAGGAAGAAAATCAAAGATTAAAAATCAATCCGTCTTTGTCCGATGGACTACGCCGAGACGCTACGCGAAAGTTTTTTCAACAGCCGCAATGTCCCCTATATTATTTTTTTGCGTTTATGCCAGTTGTCTTTTGCCCACAAAGGCTGTAAATTACTTAACGCCCAATATCGCTTGAAGTCAGAGTCTTTAGTATTTTGAAAGTTAAAACTTGATATTGGTTTAATATGGTCTATCTGCCATTCACCATAATTATCCCAAGACATTCCATTTACAAACTGCTTTTCTAAATGTGCCCTTAATTCCAAAAGTTTATAACCGACTGTTTTTTCCCAGATGCCTCCTTTTCCAGTATGCAGACTTTTGTAAATGCCTGTACGAAGATTGCGAGTGATTCTATGTTTCGGAACACGATAAAGCTCTCTTTTATTAAGTTGTTTTCTAACTACATTCCAGCATTTATGACACAGAGGGAAAAATCCGCCTAATTCAAACGAACCAAACTCCTTTTGATTTTTCCATTGCTTACATCTGTCGCACTGTTTTTTGTTCATCACTTATCAATCGAGACGGTCAAGCACTTTTTTTACTATAGTTCATTTTGCCTTTTTGCGACCTGTTGCGATGCACTGTGGTGAATGGGCTACGCCGAGACGCTGCGCGAATGTTTTTTCAACAGACCCGATGTGTCTAATTAAATTCAAGCAATTATCGGTGGAGGTACACGAGGGACTTCACTATAGAATCTAATAGCTTCCCGGCGTTTACCAGCGATATCTTTTTTCTGAAAGAAGTGGTATCGTAGTTTGTTTTTATTGGCCCAATTTTGCAGTTGGTCCTCAAAAGAAAGCCCTTCTGACTTATCTTCTCTGAACGCTGTATTAAGCAAGCCCACAGTAAAAGTTTCGTGTGAACCTGTCTTTTCGATATCATTTATTATTTCTTCAAGCATAATCTCATAAGGACCACCAGATGATGGCCTTTTGTACCATATGTTCTTGCAATCTTGACATTCAAACATTTTGCTGCCATCAACCATTGTTGAAACAATGTTACGGCTTGAACAGTTTTGACACCCAAGAATGTCTTTATCTGTCGTTTTCATGCTTTGAAGATATGTAGTAACATATCTTTCCCATGTCTTATTTCGGATATCTTCTTTTGCCAGCTCGACTAATTTTTGTATTGCATCTACATTATGTATTTTCTGGAGATCAAAAGCTGTAGGTAAATCTACACTATATTTATATCCATTGGCCGGACTGCCATTCAGATATGCCATTACGGCAAATCTCCAACCCTCTGAATAAATTCGAACTTCATATGATTTATCTTCGAACTCAAAAGGTTCTTTATGTAAAAGTTTCATTTTTTGCCTTTATCTAAATTATTAGATGTAAAACTTATTTCCAAAGCTTCATCGATCATAGTTCCTTCGGCGATTTCTTTTCCGGTTGCGGTCAGTTTAACTATTTTCTGTTCTGTCGATTGCATTAAATTGGGATCGTTATCAATGAAAGTAATATAGCCTTTCTCTTTTAGATATGCGATATCTTTTTTAAACAAGTCCCAATCATAAAAAGGGGCAATGATGCTGTTCATTTGCATGATATCTTTAAGAGCTAAGCCTGAAGGATAGACCCTATCTAGTTTATTCAAGATGTTTGTTCGTACTGTTATAATTTTTATTGCATCGAATGATTTTAACTTTTTTTTCATTCTGTTGCTCCAATGGTTGTCCAGACATCATATTCAAAACCTGCTTTGATTTTCTTTTGTCGCAAAAAAGTGATTACCTGCAAACGAAGTTCATCCTCTATAAGTTTACGGTAAGCCCAAACAGTAACTTTGACTTTGCCATTTGAATCAACAGCTACATTTGGTACATCAGGCATTTGCATTTTACTTTACTTATGCCAGTTTGTAGGCGATTTGTTCTTCGAGGATGTTTTTAACAATGATGAAGCAAATAATGTTAATAGTTTTATCACAAAATCGCTAATAATAAAAAGATTCTGTAACCGTTCACAATAATTCGGGATAACAGGTATTATTCCAGTGAGCAAGCAGT
>CAYONQ010000076.1:4137-12823 GCA_964405375.1 uncultured Pirellulales bacterium | reverse complement strand
GTTATTCGCCGTCTGGAAAAACTCCTCGCGGCCTAAAATCGGTCAGTTTGAGTAAAGTAGTAAGCACGATTGTTTCGTTATTTTGAAAACGGAGAAAAGGAAAAAACAATGAAAAGTAGAAGAAATGGAAAGCTGGAAAAACTAACTCGCCGCCGTTTTTTGAAAAATTCGGCGGTTACCGCCGCAGGACTAATGGTCCCGGCCTTTGTTGTAAGGGCACTGGCAGGTGAGGCACGAAACAGCAAAAAACGGCCCAATGTGTTGTTTATCTCAGTGGACGATTTGCGGCCGCAACTGGGTTGTTACGGCAGGCCCGAAACAATCTCGCCAAATCTGAATCACCTTGCCTCTGAAGGTGTAATCTTCACAAACCATTTTGTTCAATGCCCGGCCTGTGCACCGTCGCGTCATTCACTTCTGACAGGTCAGCGCCCGAGTCGCTCACGTTTAAAATCATACACGATGCAGGCCTTTGACCTGATACCGCAAAAGTATGAGGGCAGGCCTGTTTCCCTGCCGCACCATTTCAAGCTGAACGGCTATTACACCGTCAGTGTCGGCAAGATAAGCCACAGCCCTGACGGCCGAAAACGCGGGCCGTCAATTATCGAGCATGACGCCTATGATGCCGGTGATACCGGCGAGCCGGAGCTGCCGTTCGGCTGGGACGAAGTCTATGCGCCCTACGGACAATGGAAGACCGCCTGGGGCAGTTTCTTCGCTTATGCCGGTGGAAAGACCCGCATTCCCGGCAAAACCCCTTCCACTGAGGCAGCCGACGTCCCTGACACCGGATATCCTGACGGGCTTATAGCTGAAGAGGCAATTAAGAAACTGCGGGAGCTAAAAGATAAACAATTCTTTCTTGCAGTCGGTTTTTACAAGCCCCATTTGCCCTTCAACTCGCCAAAGAGATACTGGGACGCCTACGAGCGTGACAAAATTGGGCTGTCGGCTAATCCGGATGCGCCGGAGAACATCGACCCCAATATCAGTCTGCACAACAGCTACGAGCTAACCCCCAGATATACCGGCCTGGCCACGCCCGGCGTTGTTACCGGCGACGAGGCACGGAAACTGCGACACGGCTACTTTGCCTGTGTTCATTATATTGATACCCAGGTCGGCAAAGTGCTTGACGAGCTGGACCGGTTGGGGCTGCGGGACAATACCATTGTTATCGTCTGGGGCGACCACGGCTGGCACCTCGGCGATTACAGTATCTGGGGCAAATCCACGCTCTTCGAATTTGCACTGCGAAGTCCTCTTATTGTAAGGGCCCCTCGTGTTACCGCCGCCGGTGTGAAAAATCCCGAGCTGATAGAATCGCTCGACATCTATCCTACACTCAGTGAGCTCTGCGGCCTTGATGTCCCGCCGCACCTTGCCGGCAAAAGCTTCGCACAACTGCTTAAAAATCCAAAACTGCCCGGCAAGGGCTACGCCTGCAGTTATCACAAGAAAGAAGATTATATCGGCGAGACTATGAGAACTGACCGCTATCGACTTGTCCGCTGGACCGACTTAAATAACAAGACCGTTCAGGTTGAGCTTTATGACCACAAAACCGACTCCGACGAAACCGAAAATGTCGCCGACAAACATCCCGAGCTAACCAAAAAGCTGTTGAGTCAAATGCAGAAAATCAATTCGGAAACAGTTGAGAAAGAAGGCAAATAGCGATAATGGAAAGACCGGATTACCACAAGCTTCGACAGCAAAAGCAGTTTGATTGGTTTGTGGCCTTTTCGGGCAACGCCCTCTGGGCACTTACGGATATACCTATAAAGGATTTCTATACGAACCCCGCCGCCTGCATAGAGGCATACCGCAAAGGCAGACCGCTGATTAGAGAATTGTTCGGCCCCGATGTGCCTTTGGCTTCCGTCAGTACGCCTATGATTAAGTACGGCCACCTAAATACCATCGGTGCCAAAATCAATTTCCCGGAGGGCGGTGAGCCGCACCACGAATTCCTGTTCGACTCTCCGGAGGAAGGAATTAAGCATCTGTCCCGACTTGTCGGGGTCGATTTTGCAACTGCCGGCTTGACACCGTCTTATCTGGACTTTCACAAAAAGATGCAGGATGCTTTTCCGGATGAGCGAGTCTATTTCGGCTGGCAGTGGGAAGGCCCCGTAACGACCGGCTGGGGTCTGCTCGGCGAGAGTTTTATGTATGATTTTTTTGATAAGCCCGATGCACTTCGTAGATTTATGCAGTTGGCCACGGCGAGTATGGTGGAGTTTTGCAGATTTTTCTGCAAGGTCGAGGATACGACCGTCCTTGACAGTGAACCCGACCACGGCCGGCTCTGCGATGATATTGCGGCTATGGTGCCGGCCCGGATGTGGCAGGATTTTGTCCTGCCGTACTGGGATACGTATTACAACGGCCCGGCGCCGGGCAGAATCGTCCACTGTGAGGATATGAATGCGGAGCAGCTTCCCTTTCTGGAAAAAATTTCGATAGTAGATTACGACCCGGGCATATCGCCCAAGCTAAACCCGAAGATTATCAATTCCGCTACGAAGGTCCCGTTCGGCTGGCGATTAGGCGGCTTCCACTACAGCTCTATGAGCTGTCAGGATGTTGAGGACTTTGTCTATCAGGCCGTCGCCGACGGCGCCGCTTATGTCTTCACTTATATTGAAGCGGTGCTGTGCCAGGACAATGCCGCTGAAAAGGTCAAGGGCTTTATTGCCGCCGCAAAACAGGCAAAAAAGCTGCTTGACGACGGAGCCGGCCGGGAAGAAGTAGGCCAACGAGTAAGTCCCGCAGGCAGAAAAAAATTCTGGGATAATTGGCAGGGATAGCCGATTGGCGAACTAACCTGCTTACCTGAATGTGTTTTCAGAGCATTTCCAGTTGCTCGTAATCTTTTCTTGTTCCGCTGTTTTTGATTTCTTCCAGCCACCGGTCTGATTGGGCCTTGGTGTAGCCGAGAAAAACCGATTCAGGTTCGTGTCTGTCGGCCGCTGCAGAGGCGATTTGCTTATTTGCGTTTGCATAACAATACACGCAGCCGTGCGGGCAGGTGTCATACGTGCCGATGTCTGTGCTTTCTGTGCAGCCGCACTGCTTTCGTGTCGGCCTTTGCTTATATTGCAGTCCCTCAGGGTAAAATAGCTGCTCGATGACTTCGCCGTCAATGCAATGCGCCTTTTTGATTTTCTCATTGACTAAGTAGTCCCCACAGCACGAAAACATCTCAATCCCGTATCCGCTCGCAATTTCCGCTAACTGGTTTGCCAGCTCAATCTTAAAATCATTGCTGCAATCAAAAATTTTTAACCCCTTTGCCTTCTCAAGCTCGGCGAAATTGCGAATGACCTTGCCGTAGTTCACCACAAAGCTGAAATAACAACGCTGAACGTATCCCGCCAGTTCGGCCGCAAGCTCTTCGAATGTCCTGATATAAAAATCCCGCCCTGAAATACTCGAAATGATAATCGGGTCGAATCGCCAGTTTATGTGCTTTGGCGAATATCTTTTGCTCAATTCTTTTAAGCTGTCAATCGCCGACCGCTTGTTGACATTGCCTTCGAAAACGTCCGGCAGGGTCGTAACGGTATAGTTAAAATAAAATTTGTATCCTGAACCCTCGATGATTTTTAGATTTTCAAGAAAAGGCGCAAAATTTTTTGACCAGAACACAAAGCAAATAACGTCTTCCCGGCTCAAAGAAACAGTATACTTTTGTCCACCGAACGGCTGAACCACCCCCGCAAAGCCGTCTTCCAGCCGCCCCATAAACCAATCACCGTAAAATGCCGGTATATCCGTTCTGCGTGATACGGAGATTATCCTTTTCATATCTGCCTGACCGCCGTAGCTGTAAAGCGTGATACAAATCACCAGCCGCAAACGACTAAATGTTACCACGCAAAGGCAAATTCGGCAAAGTCTTTAAAATCGACTGTATTATCGCCGTTAATGTCGGCGTCTAATCCTTCACCGACATTGAGCCATTGGCCGGAAAGCATCTCGACATCGAGCCAGTTAATAAAGCCGTCGTCGTTTATATCCGTTGCCGGCGGCCAGCCGGGCAATACCCCGCTATTGACCGTAAAGTTGTCTAAATAAACCTCGCCCGGGCCTACTGCAACATTATCCGAGCCGCCGCCGATATGAACGTAAATTGGCTCACCTGCCCATTGGCCCTGTAGCAGTCCCGAAATCCTCTGCCAGTCGTTGCCGCTTCCATACCCCGTATGGCTTAAGTACAACTCGTCGCCCCCGGCGTCGTATGAGATATACAGCGTCCCGTCGTTCGAGCCCCTCGCTGTTTGTTCGGCGGGTATAACGTTGCCGTCAACAACCTCTTCATACCGCCAATAGGGACTGTCCCCTTCACAGCCCGCCTCGAATGAGATGCGGTTTCTCTCTATGGCTGTGCCGACGCTTATAAAGACCCGGCTGTCCTGTTCGCTGATAAGCTCGTGATGAAAATCAACCTTCAGTGAAAAATCTTTTGTGCTGTCAAAATTCCATTCGTTGGATACGTAAGCCGCCTCAAGGCCATTAGCATCAATATCGGCTCTGAACTCCAGCCGTTGACCGGTCTCTGCCAGCGATGCTGATTCCGGTCTATCCTGTCTCAATCTCCAGTTGGCCGACCTTACACTGTCGTTGAAATCGTCGAGAAGCCAGTTCGAAGCCATTGCGTTTGCATCCTCTGAATAATCGCTTACTGCGATACCCCTATGTGCGGTTACAGCAAAATAATAATCTATCCCCGGCGTCAAACCGGTTATAGTCACCCCATTTACATCACCGACGTACGATGTTGATGCGGGTTTGCCATTCTGGCTCGGCTCGTAGGGCGGCCCGGGCGAATCTTCCTGATAATAGATTCTATATCCCGTTGCACCCGCGGAGGTCTCCCAGACAACGTCAATCTCTCCGCATCTGGCTCCCGTCTGTGCTGTAACATTGCCTGGTACCGCCGGCGGCGTGATTTCAGCGGTGATATCTTCGTCATAACGGCTCACACGCACCGCATCAAAGTAATCCGGATGAAGAATATTAGGGTCGCTGCGGTCTCGAAACCACGTCTGGTTCGGATAACCCGGATGCGTTTCAATCCCCCGAAACAGCCCGGCTATCTTCCATTGACCGTCGTCTTTAACAAACCACCCCCCGCCGGAATCCCACGATGCTGTGGAGGCCTCGCATTCTACGTAGTTGCCGGTGCCGACGTCATTGAACCTTCCCCAGATTAAATCCGAAGTATAGCCACTTAAGGTATTATTATACAGGTAGTCGTTGATTTTGTTGGCCCCCCACCGCAGGGTAGTGTTACTGGTCCCGGCCCAGGTGTATCCGTATGCCATATCATTGGTATAGAGGGTTGAGTCACGCCCTTTACCAAAACCGCCCATAGTAGTTGACTTATACTTTTCCAGTGTCCCTGTATAAAGCGGTACGTAATCTGCCAGGTTGGCAAGCTGACCGTCCATTGTTGTAATCCTCGCCACCCGCAGGTCGGCAGGGTCCTCAACGCTTATATTGGAAGTCTCAGCAACCTTATAGTCTGTTCCTCCAATCTGAACGGTTGTACCGCCACCGCCGCCCTGGTGTCGTGTGGCCAGAACATGGTTGGGACTGATTACCACGCAGGAGCCGTTGCTTGCCCATCGCCCTACAACCCCGTCGGCCGGCCTATCGTTCGGCTCATCGTCAGTATGAAGTACAATACCGAAACCAGTGGACTGAACCAGTACCAGCGCGAACAAGAAAACAACGAACCGAGTTATGCCTTTAAACCCCGGCTTTACCAATCCACAACCTCCTCCTGTGAAAATATCGCCGTAAAAATGCTATTATACCAGATTTAAGGCAGTTTTTTCTAAAAAAACATCTGTGGTTGTTAGGATTCTTTAGCCATCGCCGTACCGGCGACGCTACAGCGGCACCTGGATATGGCCGATCACCCTGCAATCCGACGGCTTTATCAGTTCACTTAGTTTGGTTACCTCGGATGCATCTTTAGTGCAGATAAAGGCGGCCTGTCCCGCAGATATAATCTGCCTGCGGTCGGGGCTGCTGACTAATGATGGCGCGTTTATTAGTATAAAATCAAATCTGTTCAGCGCCTTTTGAACTATCTGTTTTATATTCATTTGCTTTGATTGGGCAAAGCTGTGTCCCGGCCAGACCCATAGATTCTCGAATTCGGTTTGAATCGCTCTGGGGCGTAAACTATTTTCTCCTGCAGAAAGCCCAAACGCCGCGGCGATAGCGTCACGCTTGAGGTCAAGGTCGATAAGAAGACAGCGTTTATTGTCTTTTGCTAATCCGACCGCTGCGTTAACGGGTATCGTTACCGGCAGAGTCTCCGCACCGACCGAGGCAAACAGGATACTTTTGTATCTTTTCCCGGCCTGTTTTATCTGCTCGCAAATTCGCTCGTAGTTTTCTTGTGGTTGTTTACCGGGTGGTTCCTTACTGCTCGTAAGATCTATGTTGATGATTTTGTTTGTCTTTCGCTTTTTCGATTTTTTCAGGGCCAGCAAAATCACTGCTATTAAAATTATAACAATACCGACGCCGCCGAGGATGACCCATTGATTTTGAAGTATTTCTAATCTCAGCAACCCGCTTTTATTCAGGATATTATCCATTTGCTATTCGCTGTCTGTTGAATACCCACCCCTGCAGACGCTTTCAATGTCCCTGGCCACAATCTCGGCGATGATTTGGTCCTGTTTTGCTAATACCTGGCCCGGCTGCTTAATGGCATACCTAACGGACTGAACTTGCGGCTCTTCAACCTCGATTTTTTTGTCCGGCCCCTTTCTTTTTATCGCGGCGATTCTCCGCTGCTCAACCATAATCTCTTCGGCGAGGTTGAATTTCGGCACACCGGTTTGCTGGTGAGTTGCCCTTAACGTATCTTTCTTGGCTGCTTTTTCTCCCGGTGAAGGATTCGGCCCCTTGAGCGGTGTCCGTTCTGTTGGTATTATATCGTGTGCGCGGAGAATATCCGCCTTACACCGCAGGATATCATCGTCGCTCCGTTTGTTTTTTGGGTCTTTACTTACCACCGCGGCCTCCTTTAATACCTTTATTAGTTTAACGCCCTCACCGGCAGTAATCAAGGATAATTTGCATTAACTGCGATGTGGATGTTGGTTTGTTTGCTTTACTGGCAATTCGATTACATAGGGGTTTTTTAGCGCAAATTGGCTTCGATAGCAGCCACCAGGTCCTCGGCAATCTCAACGCCCAATTCCGTTGCTATTTTCACGTGTTTGAACGCCAAATCGTACTTTTTTAGCTTATAAAACCCGAACACCAGCCCGGTATGCGCATCGGCCATTTCCGGCTCAATCTCAACCGCCCTCGTGTA
The DNA here is from genome assembly GCA_964405375.1 of uncultured Pirellulales bacterium. Lineage (GTDB taxonomy): Bacteria > Planctomycetota > Phycisphaerae > Sedimentisphaerales > Anaerobacaceae > CAYONQ01. The sequence continues at coordinate 5,469 of CAYONQ010000076.1, read as the reverse complement.
TTCAGCCACCGCCTGCTCGTAATCACCCTTGTTGGAATACGCCGCACCGAGGTTATAATGAATCGTGCCGTCGTCCGGCTGGATGAGAGCCGCCTTTTTGTACTGTTCAATAGCCGTATCGTATTTCTGTTTCTTAAAATACGCATTGCCCAGGTTCATCAAGGCAGCCGCCATATCGGGTTTAATAGCCAAGGCCTTTTTATAAGCGCTGATTTCATCTTCGACCAGTTCCAGTTTGCTATAACAGACACCCAGCCCGTAATACGGCTCCGCAAAATCGCTCTTTATATCCAGCGCCCTTTTATATTGGTATATTGCCTCTCTATAATTGCCCATCTGGCTGTAAACGTCGCCTAATTGGCTGTACAAACCGGCATTTTTCGGCTCCCAGATAATCGCCTTTTGCAGCGTCACTTGCGCCTTGACGAACATCTCCCGTCCGCAGTAGGCGATTGCAAGATTTTTATATGCATCTATAAAATTCGGGTCCATCTCCACCGACCGGCTGTATTCAGAGACCGCATCGCTCCACCATGCTCGTTTAAGGTATGCATTGCCGAGGTTGTTATGCGTTTTTGCATCGTTCGGATTGATTTCCAGGGCCGCCCGGTATTCGTATATCGCATCCTCCGTTCGGCCTTTTTTCAGGTAGATATTGCCCAGGTTCGCCCGTGACTCGGACAGTGACGGATTTATCTTAACCGCTCTTTCGAGCGCCGCCAGCGCCTGGGCCGCATTGCCGAGCTCGTTGTAGCTGTTGCCCAGATTATTAAACAGGCACCCTAACGTCTGCATCTTATTCAGATTTTTCATATAAATACTTTCATTGTCACCGTCGGGCACCTTAAACTTCTTTATGTAGTGCTCGTCGCTGCCCGTTCCGCCCTTGCCGGTCGTCTCGATATTGAAGCGCACCCGCCCGTCGTCGTACCTGACGAAAAAGTGTCCCGGCACGACGACTCCGTATAAAGGCAAGCCAAGCCGTTCTGCCAGCGAAAGATAAAGAATCGACAAGCTCAGGCAGTGCCCTCGTTTTCTGTCCATCACGCAGTGCAGAAACAGGTCATTCGGGTCATTTGCCTCTTTGACCGATTCAAAGCCCAATTCGTCGAACAAATACTCGTTCATCACCGCAACCGCCTTATAGTTCGCTTTCAGCCCCTTGTCTTTTAGTCTGTCACGAATCTCGTAGGCCATATCGTCCAATTTGGATAAATATCTTCGCCCGTGCACGATGTTACTCCATTGCTCCGATATAATCAAGGCGGCTGTAGCCACGTCAACCTCTTCCGGCTCTAATCGCAGCACCTGCCCAATCGACCTTACGTACAG
>CAYONQ010000076.1:0-4037 GCA_964405375.1 uncultured Pirellulales bacterium | reverse complement strand
AACTACTCCGCCACCGCCTCAATCTCAACCGCCACACCGGCGGGGCGGCGCTCGAACAATTCTATATCCATCCAGCTATTGCTCTTGAATCTCCAGCGGTTTGCCAGTCCCACCGCGATAATACTAACTGTGGCGGCAATCCACGGCCCTAATGACCCAAGCCCCGGCAAAAACACAACTATAAGCAGTCCGCCCAGCCCTAATATCACCACCGCCCCCAGCGCCGATGCAATCGCCAGCCACAGCGTGTCCCCCGCACCTCGCAGCGAGCCGCTGTAAATGGTGCGGGCGGCGTGAAAAACCTGGTACACCGCTGCGCAAATCAGAATATTGACGCCAATCTCAATTACTTTATCGTCAGAAGACCAGAACGCCATTAGGCCGTTTCTAAACACAAAAAAGCAAAGCCCAACCACCCCCATATAGACCAGTCCTATCCTCAAACACACGGTCGTCTGTTTAATCGCCGTATCTTTTTTGCCTGCCCCGATACTCCTGCCGACCGCCGCCGTCAGCGCCGTCGCTATTCCCACAATCGGCATAACCGAGAGGTTTGTGCACGCAAGCGCGGCGCTCGTCGCCGCCATTGCCTCTTTGCCGAACCTGCCCACCAGCCCGAACAGAATCACCCCCCAGAACGCCACGTTCAGCATCAGCTCGAACCCGGCCGCAAGCCCTACTTTTAAAAGTCCTTTCATCTTCGCCAAGCTGACATTTATTGTTTGTCTGCTCTTAAAAGTTGCGTTTATATCCCCGCTTAGAAACGCGGCCATTCTTATCCCCGCCCCCACCGCCGTCCCGATGAATGTCCCCCAGCCCGCACCTGCAATCCCCATCTGCGGAAAACCGAATTTACCGAAAATCAGTACGTAATTAGCTGCAACATTGACTACCTGCCCACATAACGCCGCGTACATCGTAATAATCGGCCGATGGATACCCATAAAAAACTGGCTGCTCGCCCACACAAAAACCGACAGCACCTGGGCGTAAAGCATAATACGAAGATAGATTACCTCCATCTCCGCCACTTCCGCCTCATGGCCGAGCACCCTAAAAATCCACGGCGCACTCGGCCACATAATCACCACCACAACCACGAAGTACAAAAGCCCCATATATATCGCCTGCCAGCAATAGTTCGAGCACGCCTTTTTCTCGCCTCTGCCTAATCTCTGGCTTACAAACGTATTAACACTTGTCATCGCACCTATCACGAAGCTGCCCGGCACAAAGCTGATAAACCCCGCCGGCAGAATCGCCGCTAATGCCGCCGTGCCGAGACGCGAAACCATAAACCTGTCCACAAACTGCATAATCGTGAACGATATGGTTGTCACTACCATTGGCCCCGCCAACTTCAGCATATATTTAAGCGAAGTCTCGTCCATGTCGTGAGCTTGTGACAGTAATGATTTGTCAGCCATTAACTAAAAATCCTCTGCCGTTGTCGTTGTAAAAATATTTAGCCCCGCAATTTATTGCGGGGTTCTATGTTTAGCCGTCGCCGGAACGGCGACGCCATACACAATACGAACTATGAACTACAAATCCAGCTTCATTAGCACTTCCTCAGCCGATACACCAAGAACTCGTATCTGCTTTACTGGATTAGTCTGGCCTGAGATTATAATGACGGTGTTCTTTTTAACGCCCAGCCGTTTCGCCAGAAACCCCACCAGACACTGATTGGCCTTTCCCTTCTCCGGTGCCGCTGCAACTTTAACCTTTAACATCCCATCGAGCAGCCCGCAGATGCACGTTTGGCTGCTGCCGGCCACCACCTTCACCTTAAAAACCACCGCCTCCTCAACTTCTCTAATTACCAGTTCAGTCATAAGTAGAATGTAAAGTGTCTAAAGTGGACTAAAAAGTCAAGCTAATCCCTTATTATTCGAAACTTTAGGCACTTTAGTTCATTTTTAGGCACTTCACACTTTTCGCTATGTCTCTCTAAGATTGGTGCCGATTGCCATTTGCACGTATTTTTCAATCTGCTCAGCCAGTTCACTTAGCGATGCAAGCTGAAAATCCTCATAATGACCCTGCAGCACAAAATCGCCATTCAGCGCCTTTTTGGATATTCTAACCCGTATGACGGCTGGCTGGTCGTCCTCTTTGCTGAAATCGCCCTCTTTATGCTCGGTAAGCTTTACCTCCCAGTCCTCGCTTATGAAAACCAGGCACTTACCCGTAAAAATCGCCATCGGAAAATAGTCACGCAATAGCTTAAGTGTCTCCATTTCTGACCCTGCAGATTATTTTCTTAAATGGTTCTTACCTCAATTCAATATACCAGAGCGTCTTTGCTGACGTCCGGCTCTGTGATAACGGCATCTTTGTGTCGCCTGATTTTCTCGCTGATGAAAATATCCCGTGTCTCGGCACCGCTTATTTTTACAAACGGCCCATCGGCCTTGGACGGCACCTGCGCATCAATCGACGCCGCTTTGACTTGGCGTAATTCAATGGCGGGCACGCCCGAATGAAGGGTGCCGGTTTTGAAACCGTCAATCTCGAGGTTCTCCGTATTCTCGAAGATAAAGGCTGGGCCTCGCTTAGTGTCCACCCGGACGTTATGAAACTCAATATCTTTGATGTTCTTACAGAAGAACCCTTCTACAATCTCATATCCATCTGCCATCGCCGGAATGTGGTTGTAATCATCTTCATTTCCGCCGCTTTTCTCTCGCTGCCGGCCTTTTGTCGCTTCGATGTGTATGTTGCTGAAAGTTATACCCTCAACCGGCAGCTCCGGCAGGCCGGCAAAGAAGCCGCCGTATGCAGCGTTGCGAACGGTAATATTACTGAAATGTATATTACGAAATATCGGAGTTCCTTCGTTAATCTGCTTTTTTGAATCATCCACCTGCTGAAAATAGAACATATTTATGGTAAAGGGGCACAGCACATCATTCATTATAACGTTGTTGACCCGTATATCCTCGACCAGTCCGCCTCGGCTGCGCCTCGATTTCAGCCGGATACCCCTGTCGGTCCCGATAAAAACGCAATTCGAAATCGCCACGTTTCTCACTCCCGCAGACATCTCGCTGCCGATAACGACACCACCGTGACCGTGGGCCATAATGCAGTTGCTGATTGTTATGTTCTCCGAAGGCCGGTTCACCCGTCTTCCGTCCTCGTCCCTGCCGGCCTTTATCACGACACAGTCGTCACCGGCGTCAAAATAGCTGTTGGAAATCCGAACATTTTTGCACGAGTCGATGCCCAGCGCATCGGTATTCGGCGAATCCGCCGGGCTGATTATTGAAATTCCATCTATCGTAACGTTCTCACAGTACAGTGGGCCCACCACCCAAAAAGCCCCGCGAGCAAATGTCACGCCTTGTAACAGGACATTGCGACAGTTGCGAAACTGGACCAATTGAGGCCGCCCGAACCTCGTCTGGTCGTGACCGAACTTCTCCCGTGTCAGCCGCATAAACTCAGCACGGCGCTTACGCACATACTCCGGCCGCTCCTGCGGCTTTTGCTGAAACAGCTTCCACCAATACCGGCCCTGACCGTCAACTATACCTCGGCCTGTGATGGCGATATTTTCACAGTCTCTGGCTGATATGCAGGGTGAAAAACCATGCTGCTCTATACCATACCACCGACTCTGTACTGTCGCATAGTCGCTGGCATCCTGGCTGAACAGTATCCTTGCGCCGCCATCTACGTGCAGTGTTATATTGCTTTTCAGCTCAATCGGACCGGTCAAGAACCTGCCCGCCGGCACCCACACCGTCCCGCCGCCCGCCTTGGCACAGGCCGCTATCGTCTTCTTTATCGCATCGGTGTTCTTTGTAACACCGTCACCAACCGCACCGTAGTCGGCTATATTAAAGACGGGACAGTTATTTTTGGCGACAACACTTTGCCCAACACCACACAATACTATCGCAATCATCAACACTAACAGACACAGCTGTTTCATTACGAGTCTCCTTCATAGCAGAATGTAAACTGCAATTTCTGTTTCCGTTCACAGTATTTTAGATAATTGAAGTAAAAGTTTGTTTTTGTCCGAT
>CAYONQ010000075.1:0-13238 GCA_964405375.1 uncultured Pirellulales bacterium | reverse complement strand
TTTGCGGAATCAGATTCTGGCTGCGAACCAAAGAAGGCAGATTGTTTGTGGACCGCTCTAAGCTAAAGCTGCCTCTTTTCGGTAAACTTTTCCTCAAATCGGAAACAGCACGTCTGGCAAGAACACTGGGGGTACTTCTTGCCGGCGGCATCCCGATACTTAGCGCCTTGCAAATTGTAAAAAGGGCTATCCAGAATAGTTTCATCGCCGCCTCTCTGGATTCTGTGAAGGATTTGGTTAGTAAAGGAGATAATATTGCCAACGCAATGAGAAAGACCGGATTGTTTCCGCCTATCGTGTTTCACATCATAGCTACGGGGCAAGTTAGCGGCAGCATAGAAACCGGTCTATTAGATATCGCCGATATGTATGACACGGAGGTTGAAATGACAGCCAAGACGCTAACCTCGCTGCTTGAGCCCCTGATACTTCTTATTATGGGCATTATCGTAGGTTTTATAGTGCTGGCTATTTTACTGCCTATATTTGAAATAGGCCAGGTCCTTTAATGGAGCTTGATAAGATGAGAAAAAATAAACAACCCTATACCCTAAACCCTATACCCTATCCCCTATCTAAGGGTTTTACCTTGATTGAGCTTATGATTGTGGTGGTGATTCTGGGTCTGTTAGCCACTATCATTATGCCGAGGATATTAGGCAGGCCCGAACAGGCCCGCAGAATGAAGGCCAAGATTGATATACGCAACATCGAATCCGCTTTGGCCCTATTCAAGACCGACACAGGCCGATTTCCTACCACATCTGAAGGCCTTGAGGTCCTTGTTTCGGACCCCGGCATAAAGGGCTATAACAGCGATGGCTATCTCGATAAGGCACCCTCAGACCCGTGGGGCAGCAAATACATCTACATATCCCCCGGAATACACAGCAGGGACTACGACCTCAAATCTTACGGTAAAGACGGTGAAGGCGGCGGCACAGGTGACACCGCTGACATTGAAAGCTGGAATCTTGATGAGTAAAAACAACATAAACAGCAAAAATATACGCCCGGTAACAGGGCAGGCAATGGCTGGGGCGTTTACCTTCATAGAGGTTATTATAGCCCTTGCGATTGTCTCAATCTCTCTACTCGCGCTGCTCAGACTACATCTGACCAGCATCTGCCTTACTGACACAGCACAGACAATCTCCCAGGCCGTCTTGTTAGCAGATGAGAAAATCGCAGAGGCATTAGCCGCCGGCTACCCAAAGCAGGGAGCTAATAGCGGTATTGTAGAAAAGAACGATTCGATATTGCACTGGCAGACTGAAGTTGCAGACCTGCAATCGCCTCAGTTAAACGAGGCGAATGTCAGCGATTTGCGAGAGGTATCTGTTGACATCAGATGGAAACAGGGAACTGGTTGGAGACATTTGCGGACATCAACTTATGTTGCGGACAGGAAATTAAATGAAAAGCAACCCTAACAAAAAAGGATTCACACTGGTCGAGATTCTCGTGGCTGTGGCAATAATCGTTACTATTGTCTCTATGGTATACGGCAGTTATTTCGCAGCATCAAAATCGACGCAGGCATACAGGACCAAAATAACCTCATTTCAACAGGGCCGGAAAATGCTTAAACAGATGGCTCGGCAAATAAGCTGTGCGTATGCCGGCTATTTTAACGGCAACCCGGATGACCCTGACGAAAAAATTCTGCATCTGGTAACGACAAGCAGCTTTTGGGCCACGCAGGACTCAACGGACGGGTTGTTTGAGGTTATTTATAAATTCGACAAGAGCAGAGGCCTGCTTTCTTTAAGCCAGGAAAGATTCACCGGTGCATCTGAAAACATCACTGATAAGAGAAACTGGCACCCCATCGCAAGAAACATCAACCATATCGAATTGGAATTCTTAAACGGGCAGCAATGGCTGCACAAATGGGATTTCGAGGCCAAAAGGGTTCTGCCTTCCGCAGTAAGAATCAGTATCACCTGTGAAGACGAAAATCATCGACAATACAACCATAGCACTGCTGCATACATATACTGTCGAGAACTAAAACAAAAAGCCCAGACCGACACAATAGTATCAAACGACAAACAATGAGACCCAGAAAAGCAAAAACAGAAGAAAAAGGATTTATACTTATCGTTGTGCTGTGCATGATAATGGCATTGATGGTTTTCCTATTAGGTTTTAACCGCCAATGCCGTGCCAACCTGTGTGCCGTGGACGATTTCCAAAAATCTCAGCAGGCACTCAATTATGCAAGGGCCGGACTCAACATTACAATCGCAGCCATAAGAGACGCTAACAATATCGATATAAACAAAAAGCTACAAAACCTGTTTTCAGGAGAAAAACACTTTGCCGTAGGTGATGGACAGTGCTCGGTAACTATTACGGAAGAGGCTGGCAAGTTGAACGTCAACCTGCTCAAAGACAAAACCGGCAAACTAAACCGGGCCAGGATAGACCAGTTACTTCGACTTATTGACCTGCTGAACCAGCAACGTGTTGATTATCCTCGTATTGGCTATGGCCTGGTACCCTCAATCATCGATTGGACAGACCGCGATGACGAAGTTACGTTCCTGCCCTTTATAAAGCACGAGAATTCAGGAGCAGAATCAGGTTACTACAACCGGTTGGATACACCGTATAACTGCAAAAACGCTCTCCTTGATACAACCGAAGACCTTCTATTGGTCAAATCAGTAACACCACAGGTTTTCGAAATTATACATGATTACATAACCGTTTATGGTAACGGCGAAATCAACATCAACTGCACCTCAAGGTATGTAATTGAAAGTTTGTCGGAAGATATAGACCCCACGCTGGCGCAGATGATTATCGACCGGCGAAGATTTAAGCCCTTTGACAATATCACGGAACTACGAGATATACCCGGTATGACAGATAGCGTTTACTACACCATTAAAAAAACCGCCACCATCAGCCCAGCGGAAAGATATTACCACGTAACATCAGTGGGAAACGCCGGCCATCTCAAACACACGATAGAAGCAATACTCAAAAGAAATATGAAAACCAAAAATGTTGAGATAATTTTATACAAAGAGCTTTAAGGAAGCGTAATTACGGCGTTTATTGTAGAAACAAGCTGAAGAGAAGACTATGGTTAAGCGGTGTATTGGCATAGATATCGGCTCTTTTTACGTGTGTGCGGTGCAGATTACACGCGCAGGTGAACGAGTCCACATTGAAAAGGCCTTTAACACACAACCGCGACGAAGTACAGACTCGCCGTCCGAAATACTCAGGACGCTTATCGGCCAGCACGGATTTGACCGACGTGCGGCCATAGCAATTTCGATGCCCAACGACTCTGTTTTCTTCCGGAACTTAGAGGTCGATTCTGCCGGCTTAGAACAAATCCGTGCGTGCGGTTCAACCACATTGGAGCACAACTTCCCCGTTCAGCCGGATGAAGCTGTCGCCGGCATATGCTCATACCACCAGTTGTCGGGCGAGAAATACTCTGTTCTTCTGGCAGCAACGAAGAAAGAATCTCTGCGTGAAAGACTGAACACTTTAACCGAAACCAGGATGCATCCTGAACTGGTGGATACGGCAATTTTTGCGGTCCATTCTACCATCGCTGCCAATCACCCCGAAATTATGACCGGCAGAGCCGTCATTGCATACATAGATGAATCTTGTCTCCTTCTGGCAATCACACAAAACAACAACATTCTAATCGTTAGAAATATTCCGATTGTTCTTAACTGCAGTAACGATGCCGGTTCGGTTCAGGAACAAGGTGCAGAAGCGTTGTCTGACGAAGTGGAGATGACCTGGCACAAGGTATTCAAGGGCAAAAACAAGCGAGACGGCAGGATTTACCTGGCAGCTGCAGATAACGTCCCTAACGACCTCAAGGCAGCTATCGAAAAAAAACTGTGCTGCCAAATAACCGTTGTCAATCCTCACGCAAAGATTAAGTGTCCGCCTGAGTATAACCCTGATGCTGCAATATGCGTTGCTGAAGGTCTTGCTATAAGGGCCCTGGCACCTGATAAAACTACGGGTATAAACTTTCTCGATGCCTATAATGTTGATGCAAAGCCAAAGTTAGACCTGAAGAGGGAGCTTATAACCTGTGCTGCACTTGTAGTTGCAATTGCTGCCGTTTCGCTGGCCGGGTTGTTTCTGCGATTGTCGCATTTAGAAACGAAATACGCACAAATAAAAGACGAAATGAGAGAGATTCTTCAACGTACGTTACCTGAAGAAAAGAATATTGTAAACCCTCTCGCCCAGCTTGAGCAAAAGTTGCAGTTGTTGCAAAAAGATTACGCCCTGTTAGGTCCCGTTCCTGGCGCCGGTGTTGAGCCGCTTGATGTCTTGTATGCGATTACTACAAGTATTCCCCCAGAGGTGGACATTAACATTGATAATATGTTGATAACCACCGAATCGGTTCGATTGACAGGGATTTCTCAATCGTTTGAGTCCGTGTACAATTGGCAACGGCTGCTGCAAGAAACTCTACAATTTTCAACGGTGGCTGTTAAAGATATCCGCAAAGAACCTGATAAGGGGCTGGTACACTTTACTATTTCAATGTCGTTAGCGACTCCGGAGCAGGATGCTGTTTCTCCGAAGTTTGCAAAATATGAGTAAGTAAAAATGATACGACTGACACGCAGAGAACGTTGGCTGGCTGTAGGACTGGCAGTGCTCATCACGACCTGGATGCTGTTTACGTTCACCATCAGGCCCGCTGTTGAGCGTATGAAGACACTCAACCGCGTAATCCCGGAAAGCCAGAGGCAACTGCAGCAGCTTCGGACAAAAAACGCTCAATATCTTGCCCTGCAAGCCAGATTGGACAATTACAAGAACCGGGCCATTTCGAAGGAAAAAGGGGTTGAACTGCCCGCATTTCTAGAGTCAATAACCAAGCAGTCAGGTCTGGCAGAAAAAATTGCAACAATGCGACAGGAAGTGCTGCCGCTGGATTCAAACTATTACGAAATGGTTGCTGAGCTCAGACTGGAAAATCTAACGCTTAAGCAGCTTGTCGAGTTTCTTCTCAAAATCAAAACTTCCGAGCACCTTTTGAGGATAAAAAGTTTGTATGCTAAAAAGAACGTTGCGAATCCGAATTTGCTTGATGTTATGATACAAATATCAACCCTTAAGCCAAATAAGACGACGTAACCTTATTTATAATGGCCCAACCACACATCAAGGGGCAGACTAAAGCGCCTGCTTACACATCCCACCTGGCACAGGGTACAGGAAATACTCACGATACCCCATTTTTTTGAGGATTGTGAGCAGTTCTGCAAAAAATAACCTCCATTTGCCGATAACATCTAAAATTATCGCGCACACGGAGGTCTATATGAACAATAATATCTTATCGATGTGAACTCCAACGCACAAAATTCTGGCCTTTCTCGTAAACCACATCATTTTGTCCAAGTTGCCACGAAAGCACCACTTATAGCCAAAAGCACCTCAAAAATGGGGCATCACGAGCGTGATTTTGCTTGATTTAGCTGCTTGAATTTGCTAACATAGCTTACGTTGGAGGTGTGGTGAAGTGACAAAGAAGATTTCGTGTAGAGTTGTTAAATCTGTTCCTCTCAGCAAAAACGGTGACATACTACGGCACGTAAGCCGGCTGGCTGACGAGCACCGTAAGGTTGGCAGGACTTTTGCTGAAAATGGAAATTACATCGACAATCCGGCCAAGACCACCGGATGGGTTTGCCTCGGCAAAAACGTGGCAGGGCAGATTCTTGATTGTTATGTGTGACGGTCAGGCCGATAAATTGAAATCATACCAAATCTTTTAGGTAGCGTCTTAAGTAATAGCGGCATTGAGACAGTACTACCGCGCTTATCATTATGACTATGAAGGCATTTAGCGAGACCTCATTTATCACCACCGCCAGGGCCGTGCCTGCGGCAGGAGGATGCTCGACATCCAGAATTACCATAAGAAAAATAGCGATTCCGACTGCAAGGGGATACTCAAGGAAATACGGCAGCGAGGTGAAGTAGAATACGGCCCCGCAGGCAAGGCCGACCAGATGGCCACCTATGACATTTCTTGTCTGCGCGGAGACGCTGGTGGGCATTGCGAATACGATAAAGGCAGTGGCACCCATTGCGCTGATTACGACGATTCTTTCCTTGCCCAAAACAAGAACAAGAATAAACAGAGCAAAGGCAGCCAATAAGCTTTGCAGAAGGTAATACTTCCAAAGCTTCTTGAATTTGTTCTTAATCGTGCTTGCCAATTTCATACCCGATGGTCCACATACTTTATAAGAGCGTCCGCCGTTGGTTAAAAAGACGGCGAGGGATGAGTAACCCAGGGGGCGCCAGGCATACACATTTCCTCGCCGAGTTTACAAAATCCGTTCTGACTGTGGTATTGACCCTCCGTGGTCGGCTGTGCGATTTAACATTCTTTGCTTTTCAGGTCTTTATATACCGAACTCTACGATATCTTCTGCGGCTTCTTGAACGTTTTGCGAGCTTTCAAGCTGGCCGGACGCCAAAAGCTCTTCTGCTTGCCGGACGGCCTCCGCGTCTGTCTGCGGGGTCTGTGTTGCAGCGTCAATAAAAGCAGCATAATCGACCTGCAGGGATGCATCCTCCTGGCTATTTGGAACAGCACCGGTGCTGTCGGGCTGCCTGGACGACGGCTTTTCCAAAAAATCCGGGCTTTGACTGCTATCTATTTTCTCTATCATTGTACCATCACTCTTTTAAAATTTTCCGTCCATAATTCTTCTCGCATACTTTTAATAAAACTTTAAGGTTTTTTGCCGAATTTTCATTTTTTCCCAAGGCTGACATATTCTCAAGAAAAGAACACATTTTTAGGACCTTATCGCGACATCCTTCTGAATAACTCCAGACATTTTTTACATTTGAGAGCCCAGCTATAGTGTTTCAGCCACCTCATAGGTCACAAACTTAATAAACTTAAGCGAACTGATGGCCACCAGTTGCTCACGCAGAGGTGCAAAACCCGAACGCATCTGACTTTGAAAATAGCTTTTTATGTGATATTCAGTCGTTTTATCGGCGCTGTCCCAAATCTGTTCAAGAGCCCACAGTAATTGGCCGTCCCTCAGGTCTATAAGTCTTAGGCGAAGCCCGATGGCCATATGAGGATAAGGCTTAAAATCGGTAATAGTGCCAATCAATACCGCATTGCACTTCAATGCCTCGCGGATTGCTAATAGTTGCTCAAGAGTAAATGTTGACCCTGTAAGGCAGCCGGATATTCTGTTCCGGGTTCGTAGTAAGGGCTGCCATTTTGTATCTCTTTGCAAAATAGGGGCTAAACCCGAGCTCAGGTCCAACTGTAAGCTGCGCCACGCAGGGTCGCTTTGGCGGACAACGGTTAAACTGAAAAGCTGTTTCTTCTGCAGCGAGTGGAAAAGGGCCTCGGTTACGTCGGTGGAAATTTGCGGGAAACTGGAATCATTTTCCAGCTCAACAATGGCAACCCTGCCTACAGTACACATATCCTTATCCGGATTTAGATAATAGTAGTCCGCCGACGGCACAGCAGTCCTGTAGAACAACCGGCAGCCAGATAAAAGGACACAAGTGCATAACAGCATAACAGTACAGGACCACTCCCGGGTTTTGCGTTCATAGCCGGTATTTTGCCGCAGATGTAATGCGATATACGCAATACGATATACGCAATACGATAATATCATCCTTAAATTATTCATTTGACTCACCTGAAGTTGTTCCAATTTGTTGGAACTGGGGTTGAGGTTGAACGGCTCTGGCTGATGATACCTTAGTTGAGTCTGCATCATTTACCTGATTGGCCTGGGCAGATTCGTCCTTAATCTCTCCGCCCAGGGTTTCAAGTATCTTAAGCAGCGCCTCCAATTGGGCCTTTTCGGCGTTGCGCATCTCGCCGCGAAAACCGAGAATATCGGTCTTCCAGTTATTCAATTCAATACGCATCTCAATCAAAAGGTCGTTTGCCTGGTTTAATTCCTTTTGTGTCTGTTGCAATTGGGCGTCCATCACGGCGAGCTGGTCTTTGAGCTGCAGGTTTGTAGCCATAAGTTCCTGGTTTTTTTGCCTCATTAGGGCTGCTTCTTCGGAGACTCTGGCATATTTTTCCGACAACTCTATTGCGGATTCCACTGCGGTTGGGCCTTGTAGGGTGGACTCGGTGAATCTTTTCTCGATAGAAGCGGCGGGCTGCTGTTTGTTATCCTGCTGTGGTTGTTGAGAGGGCCGCAGTTCCCGAACAGGGCCGGTCTGAAGAGTGAACCTGCCTGGTTCTTTAGTAACTGTGCAGCCCGGCTGCAGGAATGTTAATCCCAACAATACCGGTAACAGAAACAGAAAAAGCATAATTTTCTTGTTAGCTTGCATTGTATCTTTCTCCAATTATTTTGTTTGGTCGGTTTTCTGGTCAGGGGCCTTATTTGCACTATTTTGCAGAGGGGGGCCAGAATCCTCAGCAGCAGGTTGGCTGGCAGCATATTCACATTTTACAGATGCCCTTGCACCACAGCAGCAAACTATCTCTATAACAGCAAAGTCGGGGTGGTTTTCGATAATGCGCACCTGTGGTGGGGCTGAGGCAGTAGCTTTTTCTCCCGACAGAGTCGGGCAGACCCGCGGCACATCGAGAATAAATTGGCCTTGAAGGTCAACATCTTCGGCTTTTAGAATGCATCCTGCTACTTTTGGCATTTTGTCCCTAACCTTTCATAGTGTAATATATTACCTCATAGCTCAACCGGCCAAATAACTGTAACCGGCAAGTTATCAACCACCAGTTTCTACTCACTACTTCTTCTTGGTCAAGCGCGATAGTCAATACCGGCATCATCGGCAAGATGCTCACTTTCGTTTTCGGGAAATTCAGTGTTAATAGTCTGTTCGTCAACCGACTCATTCAATTCGCCTTCGGCGGATTCCTCTGTTTCCTGTTCGTGCCGGTTGCGCCGGCGTTTTCTCTCCTCACGACGTCTTGCAGGAGTCAAACCTGTGATATTCTGTAAGCTTTCCACCGGCTTTATTATATTGGAATCATTATCTGCCATCTTTCCATCGCCTTAATTTTACGGACAAGTTAAATAAAGCACTTGCGTGAAGCTGGCTGACACGCGGCTCGGTAATCTTGAAAATCCCGGCAATCTGCTTCATCGTGAGATGCTGGTGGTAATAAAGCAGAATAATCTGGCGCTGCCTTTCGGGCAACTGCTGTATCGCCTCCGTTAATCTGTCTATAAGCTCATCTCTTTCAACCTGCTGGACGGGAGTGGTTGCGTTGGCTGCCAGAGAAGCGCCCAGCGCAGCAGATTCATCTCCGAGGCCGTCGAGTGATATAAAATGCTGAGCGCGAGCATTCTCGAATATTTTGTAAAGCTCATTAACACTTATTCCAAGTTTCTCAGCCAGCTCGGCGTCCGTAGGTACGGTGCCGGTCTGCTCGGCAATTTTCCGGGCCAGCTTGGCTGCATTGCGAATCTGCTTGTTGAGATTTACAGGCAGCAAAGAAACCCCCCTCAGTTCATCGAGAATAGCCCCTTTGATTCTGATATAGGCGTAGGTTTTGAACGCGGCCTGGCGAGAGGGGTCAAAATCGCGGGCGGCCTTGAGCAATCCAACAGTACCTGCGGAAACCAAATCCTTAAATGACAGAGGGGGCTTCAGATAGGTTACCACCCGATGAGCTATTTTGTGAACCATAGGAATAAATCGCACTATCTGCTCTTCATCGAGTAATCGAGCTTTCTGGCCGGTATATGCGCTAACGGCAACGGCCTTTAGATGCGCCCGGCTATCTTCAATCCCGACAGACCGCGGAAAAGACCCTGCCCTGCGGGAATGCCCGGTAATATCCTTAGTCCCCACCGCCACTGTCTTTTTCCTTTCGTCGCTTTATCTGGCTTGTAATCATTGCACCGGTCAAAATAGCGTTAATTGCCCTTACAGCACAAACTGCCGCTATATACGCAATCACCGCCCCTGCCACGGCCCGCTTGCAGCAGATAAACGGCGAAAGACCGCTAATCCAGCCAATAAGACCCAGGCAGAAAAAACATATCACAGCAACACTTACCGCAATCGACCGAACATGTAAGGGCATACTTTATATCTCGCATTTCGTATTTCGCTTCGCACTTCACGCACCACTACGGAACCCCAACAAGTTTTTGCTCTGCTGGTGCTGTCGGGCCTGATTCAATAGAAGTCTGCTGGACGGATATGGTCTCTATTGGTTCGACCTCGGTCCCGAGTACGATTTCATCATAGGCAACGACCGGCAACGGCGGCACTGTCCGCGATAACGTCGCAGCCAGAGGCGCTCTTAATCTTGAATCACACAGCAAAACTACCTTGTCCCTACCTTCGTCCATTGCTGCTTTCCAGGCCTGTGCGATTTTTCTGCTTATATCCATTGCCATCTCGGCTGGTAAAGCCAGCGTTACCGCCTCCGCTTCCTGTCGCAAAGCTGCGGTCATCTGGTGCTCAAGGGCAGGTTCCAGAGTTATGGCCGAAATCTTGCCGGACTGGTCCTGAAACTGGTCGGTGATGGTTCTGCTCAAGGCCTTACGGACCATCTCCGTTAAAGCGACAGCGTTTTTGGTCCTCAAAGCGTGTTGCGATAGCGATTCGAGTATGGTAGTTAATTCACGAATTGGTATCCCATCCTTTAAGAGATTCCTGAGCACGCTTTGAAGCAGCCCGACAGGTACAAGCTCGCCGACAACCTCCCCAACCAGTGACGGCTGAATCTTGCGGAGCCGGTCAACGAGAAGCTGAACATCCTCGCGGGTAAGCAACTCGTCAGCATATTTTCGCAGTGTTTCGGACAGGTGTGTGATAAAGACAGATTCAGGGTCAATAACAGTGTAGCCATTTAACTCGGCCTTTCCCTTGTTGTCCAGCGTAATCCATAGTGCCGGCAGCCCATAAACGGGCTCCGTGGTTTCTATGCCCTGCACCTTCTTCTGCACGTTACCGGAATCCATAGCAAGGAACATATCCGGCTCCAGCCGACCTTTTGTTACCGGCAGGTCCGCGAGGCGAATTTCGTAGGCGTGTGATTCGAGTGTGATGTCGTCCCGCAGCCGAACCAGAGGCATAACAATGCCAAGCTGCTGGGCAAACTTTCTCCGCAACGCCCCGATACGGTCAAAGATAGTGCTATCTTTACGAGGGTCAACCATACCAATCAACCGCACACCGACATTTACAGAGATTCTGTCAACATCTAACAGCTCTTCAACCGGTTGTTTCTCGGGCTTTGCCTGCTGGGAGGGCGTGGGTTTCTGGTCGTCCTTTTCAGATTTAGCCACCGCTCGCCCCATCAAGGCGGCCCCTGCAGCCAGCAACAGAAACGGTATCTTCGGCAGACCCGGTACCAGTGCCATCCCTGCAATAACAAAAGATGCTATCATTAACGGCTGACTGGTCTTAAGGAACTGTCTGCTAAGGTCCTGGCCGACGCTGTGCTGCGAGGAGATTTTGGTTACCAGAAAGCCCGAGCTTACGGACACTATTACCGACGGTATCTGGCTGACAAGTCCGTCGCCGATGGAAAGGACAGAATAAGTCTTTATGGCACCGGCAATCGTCATACCGCGTGAATATCCCATAGCTATTCCGCCAATGATATTGACAGCAGTGATTATCAGTCCTGCCTTGGCATCGCCGCGAATGAACTTGCTGGCGCCGTCCATTGCACCATAAAACTCGCTTTCCTTTACAATTTTCACCCTTCGTTTGTTGGCCTGGTCCTCGGTAATCATTCCTGCGTTAAGGTCTGCGTCAATTGCCATCTGCTTTCCAGGCATAGCATCAAGTGTAAAACGGGCGGCCACCTCGCTTATCCGCTCCGCACCTTTTGTGATTACAACAAACTGGATAACGACAAGGATTAGGAAGATTACCAGCCCCACGACGAATTTGCCGCCTGCAACGAAATCACCGAAGGTCTGGATGACTTTGCCGGCATTGCCCTGCAGAAGTATCAATCTGGTCGAGGCCACGTTAAGAGAAAGACGAAACAGGGTTATAAACAAAAGCAGTGAAGGGAACGTGGATAATTCGAGCGCCTCTTTTGACGATAGTGTAATTATCAAGACGGCCACCGCCAATGATATACTACAGGCCAGAAGCATATCCAACAGCGGTGTCGGAAGAGGTATTATAAGAGTGGCGAGAGCGGTAACCAACCCCACAGCCAAAATAATACTGCTGTAGGATGCCAGAGGCGTATCTATCAGTTCTTGTCCGGTATCTCTCATCATATATTCCGTTCAGCCGCCCTCTGCTGACTCTTACACTTTAGGTATCACGCTTTCAGGTCTCTGTTGGATTTGCAGCCGAACTACCGAGACCGAGAATCTGTTTTATCTTGACTGCAAATCGGCCGTCCACCACCACCACAGTGCCTTCAGCAAACTTAGTGTCTTTCAGATATAGGTCTGCCGGTTCGTCAACGGGCTTATCAAGTTTCAACACCGAGCCAGGTCCTAACTGCAAAAGCTGGCGAACCGGCATCTGCGTCTGTCCAATAGAAACGGTAACAGGTACGCTCATATCCAGTAAGATGTCGAAGCTTGCGCCGGGTCCTGTGGCCCCTGCGGCGTCAACTTCAGAAAATTCGACAGACTGCGCCTGCTTTTTAGAATCCTGCTGCGAAGCGTCGCTCTGCTGGTCTTTCGCTTCTTCTGTTTTTTCTTCAACTGCTTGAGCTGTTTTTGCCATGCTTTTGTTTCCTTTTAACTATTAAGTATCTGTAATTTATAGCGCTTATTTTTTTGCTATCCCCCCGTTTATAGATAGTTCCGTAATTGCAACGGCATATTTGCCTGCTGATTTTGCAGGCCTGCCCTTAAAAAGCCATCGGCCCTCGACAATCAATTCAACCGGCTCCTCGACCTTTCTATCAAGCAGCAGGATGTCATCTATCTGTAGACTTGCAATTTGTTCAAAAGTGAGCTGAGCAGAAGCCAGTTTGGCTGTAACAGAGACCGGCATTCCTTCTAAATGACTACGGATTACTTTCGAGACATCACCGATTGAGAGTTTACTGTCAGCTTGGGCGGTTTTCCCCACGACGGTTTGAAGGTTGTCACAAAGTATTAGAAAATAGGCCTCACAGCCGGTATCTTCACTGGATTTTTTGACGTTAAAAGCAATCTTGCAGAGTTCTTCGCTACCTGTCAACTCAAGCGGCAAGCGGCCTGTAACAATCTCAGTAGCCGGATGGAAATCGCAGGTCTCACAAGCAC
>CAYONQ010000074.1:0-13566 GCA_964405375.1 uncultured Pirellulales bacterium | reverse complement strand
TTCACAAGGAATTGCTGCGGAGAAGCTTATGAGAAAACCCCGAAGTTTGAGAAAAGTTTGTGCTTGGATTGCCCGCCATAATATGGTAAGATAGGTGTTATCCTGCTCACAACGAGAGGTAGGATAGATGCCATTAAGAGGCGGGCGGTGAAAAAAAGACTTCCAACACTATTGGCAGTTCTTCTGCTGTTGCAATTTGCCGACATAACCGGCGGTGCTGCCAAGCTTAGAACCACCGGGAGAGTAAAGTGGGTCCCCAATGAAATAATTGTAAAATTCAAAGACGACCTCCCCGAAGACTACATCAAGCACATAAATCGACAACATACAACTGCCGTATTGTACACGAGCCCCTTTGCCGGCTTTAAAAGGATAAGTGTCCCCACAGGGAAAACACCCAAACAGATGGTTGAGCTATATAACAGAGACCCTGACGTGGAATACGCTGAATTAAACTATTACGCCTATGCCCTTTTTGCACCTAACGACCCCTACTATACCTACCAGTGGCACCTGCATGAAACCGCCGCCGGGATAAATATCGAGCCGGCCTGGGACATCACCACCGGCGAGCCAAATGTCATTATCGCGGTGCTGGATACCGGCGTTGCCTATGAAGATTTTAGAGGTTTTCAGCAGGCCCCTGACTTAGCCGACACGCTTTTTGTCCCCGGCTACGATTACGTCAATAATGACGAGCACCCGGATGACGATGACGGACACGGCACCCACGTTACAGGCACCATTGCCCAAAGCACCAACAATTCTCTCGGCGCCGCAGGAATAGCCTTCGATTGTTCCATAATGCCCGTTAATGTCCTAAACAGACGCGGTGAAGCGCCCTACACCACCATTGCCGACGGAGTCTATTTTGCCGCCAACAATGGCACCCACATTATCAATCTCAGTCTGGGAGGCCCGTCCGATTCCATAACTTTAAGAGATGCCATCGCCTATGCTTATAGTCAAGGTGTTACTATTATTTGTGCTGCAGGCAACGAATACGAGGAGGGAAACCCCACTTTTTACCCGGCCGCCTATGATGCATACTGCATCGCAATAGGCGCCACCAGATATGACCAGAGCAGGGCATATTACTCCAACACCGGCAGCTATTTGGACTTAGCTGCGCCCGGCGGAGATTTGAGGGTGGACCAGAACGGAGACGGCTACGGCGACGGCATCTTACAGCAAACCTTCGGCAACAATCCCAAAGACTGGGGTTACTGGTTTTACACCGGCACTTCTATGGCTGCGCCTCACGTAAGCGGAATAGCTGCTTTACTAATATCCACCGGCATAACCGACCCGAATGATATCAGAGAAGCTCTGCAGAACACCGCAAGAGATTTGGGCCCGGCCGGATGGGACGAACAATACGGCTGGGGACTTGTCGATGCGTATGCGGCTTTGAACTATTATCACGCACCGGGTGACTTTAACTACAACGGCAAGGTCGATTTTACGGATTTGGACATACTTACCGACTACTGGCTGCTGGATGAGCCATCGGTAGATATTGCCCCCGCCGGCGGCGACGGTATCGTTAACTTTCTGGACTACGCAAGGTTTGCCGAAGACTGGGACTGATAGAATTGCTGTCCCACCCAAACCCCGCATATAATATGCTAACAAATCATTCACACTTCAAGCCAACGTCGGCTGCAAGTTTTCTGACGGCGGTGATTGCCTTCGAGAAAAGCTCTGGTCCTGTTTTACCGCCAAACTGGCCGCCGAGCTGCAGATGGGGCTCCATCGTAAGGCAGCCATCGTAGCGCATTGCTGCAAGCTCTGCAAGCAGCTCTTTTATCCGGCCATCGCCTTCGCCCGGTATGCTGCCGGTATCGGCGCCAAGCTTCCAGTCCTTTATATGGATGTGGACAACATAGGGCTTCATCAAGGGCCAGCAGGATTTGATATTGTCCGTGATTTTCTCGCCCCAGACGAAATTGGCAGGGTCGTAAGCAAGCCGAAGCTTCGGCGAATCGACGGTTTTCACAAGGTCAACGCAGTTTTCGGCGGTATGGCCGTAAATATGCGCCTCATTTTCGTGAACCATTGTAACATCAACGTCCTTTATGATTTCAACCTTAGCGAGCATCCGCTCCATCACCTGTTTGCGATAATCGGCGATGTTCTGGCCTTCGGGGGCATAGTAGCTAAATACGCGTATGAACGGCGTCTGAAAGAACAGGGCCAGCTCGACGGCGTGCTTAAAGCTGTCGAGATGCGGGGCGAAGGGCTCGTCGAGCCGAACTTTGCCTATCGGTGAGCCGATGGCACTGGTTTTCAGGCCATAGTCCGCCATCATAACCCTGGCCTCGTTTAGCTCTTGCTGCGTGAGGTCCATAATGTTTTTGCCGTTAACGAAGCGGGGCTCAATAAACCGGACGCCTTCAGCGGCAAGATACTTAACCTGGCCGAGAAAATCGTCGGTTACCTCATCGGCAAATGCACTTAACTTAGCCATTCTGTTTTTATTCCCTTAACGAAGATAAAATAATCTTTGAACGAGTCAGTTATTTTACAGATTTCAGCTTTATTAGCCAAGCGGCAAGTTGGCCGGATTGAAGCTCGTTTTGTGTTGACAAACGAGGTTTTTTGGCGATATATAATATATACTCAAACTGACCGTCGGTCAGCTTGAGCGCTGCTCGTCCCGCTCCTCGGAGGGGCGTCGCTCGTATTTCGTATCTCGTGCGTTGAAGCCGACTGCGTCGGCAAATGATTGAAGTTCTTATATGATAAGCAATTAAACAAGTTGCGTATATTAAATCAGTCAGTTTTGACAATAATAGAGCGAATTTTGCGGGTGTAGCTTAATGGTAAAGCTCCAGCCTTCCAAGCTGGTCATGAGGGTTCGATTCCCTTCACCCGCTTTGGTTACACAATTTTTGCAGGACCTTCTGACTGGGGATTGGTTTCAAAGATTTCACAGGCATCTGTGAAAAATGATTCGAGCGGCATAAAAAATAGTTGGGTAGTCAAAAGCATTTCATCTCCGTAACTACTTTTATTTACTCTAATTAGCCGGTTTTAGCCAGGGTCCTATAATAAAATTTTTCAAAAATTTTGAGAAAAATGTTTTTGTTTGTTGACGTGGTGGGAAGAAGTGGTATAATTTCCCACTAATGATAAGTCAAGTGGGACGAATGCCATGCTTTTATTAACAGGCGAATATCAGCACATAGTCGATTCAAAAAGCAGA
The DNA here is from genome assembly GCA_964405375.1 of uncultured Pirellulales bacterium. Taxonomy (GTDB): domain Bacteria; phylum Planctomycetota; class Phycisphaerae; order Sedimentisphaerales; family Anaerobacaceae; genus CAYONQ01. The sequence continues at coordinate 10,358 of CAYONQ010000074.1, read as the reverse complement.
GTTCTCATCTCAAACAAGCTGAGAGGCCAAATCGACACCGATGAACACGGCAGCAATTTCTATCTCGTCCTCGGCGCAAACGGGATACTTTGCCTGTACCCTGAAAAATATTTCGAGCAAATAGTCCTTGCGGTTGCGCCGGAGAGCACTGCACCGGACGAGGCGGTGGCATTCGAGCGCATAAGCTTTGCTCTGGCCAGCAAGGTAGAGTTAGACAACCAGGGACGATTGCTTCTGAATGAAAGACTGAGAAAAAGGGCGGGGCTGAAAGAGCAGATTACGCTCGTCGGCGTCAGAGACCATATCGAACTGTGGAACAGCAAAAACTGGGAACAATATCTTGGCGACCATATGGCCCAATACCAAAAACAAATGTCGCAGGCACGACAGATTGTCCTGCAAAAGCAGACCGAAGAACTTTAGGAGGCAAAATGATAGGAACGGATTCTAACCATTGTCAGATTGTAAGAGAGAGCATCGCCGGCGAAAGAGCGGTTGACGAGCAAACATTTGCCTCGCTGGCGATTCTTACTGAACGACTGGAACGGCTGAAAAAGCTCGACAAGAGTTTTTCCGAGATTGCGTTTTCGTCCGGTGTTAAGAGACTTAAGGCCCGGAAAAACGCTGTGGCCGTGTGTTGATTTGGAAGTGAATAGCTCGGCGGTAGAACATATACCGGTTCTCGCAAAGACGTTAGCCAAACAGATAAACTTACCGTCGGATGCGGTGATGGTCGATGCGACCGTTGGACAGGGAGGTCATAGCTTGCTGTTTGGCCAAACTCTGGGCCCTGAGGGAATGATCCTTGGCCTCGATGCTGATAGTGAATCAATCCGAAGGGCCCATTTGAAATTAAACGGCCTTGCGTGCAAGGTCGCTTTGATACACTCGAATTTTTCTCAAATCACCGAGCAGGTCAGCAATCAGGATATAGAAGGTGTTGATTTCATATTGGCGGATTTGGGCGTCTGCTCGGCACAGTTGGCTGACGTCAGGATGGGGCTGAGTTTCAATACGAATATGCCCCTTGATATGAGAATCGACAAAAGATTAAAGGCCAGTGCTGCCGATATAGTCAATAAAGCAGACGAAAAAACGTTAGCGGATTTGATTTACAGGTTCGGCGAGGACAGGGCGTCTCGTCGGATTGCCCGATTTATCGTGCAGCATCGCCAGAGCCGGCCGATAACCACAACCGGCCAATTATCGGCAATAGTCTGCAAGGCACTGGGCCGGCCGGGCAGAAGGCGAAGACCAAGGATACACCCGGCAACCAGAACCTTTCAGGCGTTGAGAATTGCGGTCAACAACGAACTGGAGAACCTGGAAAGACTTCTTGCTGCGGCGCCGGAGCTGCTGAACAAGAACGGCCGTATAGCCGTTATCAGCTTTCACAGCTTAGAAGACCGGCTGGTTAAGAACGATTTCAGGCAAAATGAACATCAGGGCATTTACAGAATCATCACCAAAAAGCCCATTGTGCCGACAGGGGCGGAAATCGCCGGTAACCCGAGAGCAAGAAGCGCAAAGCTAAGAATCGCAGAAAAACAATAGATAGAAAACAGAGGAAAATGGAGTTTCGTCTATGACTTCCGACGCCAAGATTGGATTGCTGTTAGGTCTGGCCTTCATATTTATAATTGCATTTATAATTAACGGCCTGCCGAGTCTTCGCGAAGACACAAACAACAACGAACTGACTACCAATATGGTCAATTTGCAAAACAGCCCGCCGGGCATCGCTGCCAGGGAGCGCAAGGCCCAACAGGTAATCAACCGGATAAGGCCGGTTAAAAAACGACCCCCTGTCAAAGTTCAGAACCCACCAATGGACAGCCACAATGTTCGTTTTACAGCACCGTTGCCGACGAGCATTTCAGCAGCTAAAGAGACCGACCGGGCCAAGTTAGCTATTGCCGCCCCGCCTTCGCCTGCGGTCGAACAGATACGCAAGGTCAAACCGAGCAGACCGACTTTGCCGAAAATCTACGTCGTCCGTGCGGGCGACAATCTGGCTGTTATAGCCAAAAAGTTCTACGGCAGCGAAAATACCATAAACATCACAGCGATATTTAACGCCAATCGCAGTCGCTTGAACTCGGCCGACGAGATTTACGAAGGTCAAAGACTCACCATTCCGCTATTGACGGGGTCGGCCTCAAAGGCAAGTAAAACCAGCAGCATATTAGCCAGTCCGATGCTGGAGAAGGTCGAATCCATCGGCAAAAGACACCTTGCAACCGACAGCCACAGGACAAAACGAAGCATACGGTATGTAGTTCGCCAAGGCGACAGCCTATGGCGCATCGCCGCCGAGCAGCTCGGAGACGGCAGCCGTTACAACGAAATAGCCAAACTGAACGCTGACATTATAGACGATGAGGATAATCTCGTCCTTGGAATGCGATTGAAGCTGCCGGCTCGATAACAACGGTGAACACAGCAAAAAACCGAACGCTATAAGCCGATTGAATTATGAGGTCCCGATTTCGCCTTGTTTTTATTGTTTTTTATCTTACAGCCGTCTTAATTCTCACCGTTTATCTGCGTAGCGCCAACAATCGTATCTTCCATAAGCTGTACACTATCAGCACGAGGCAAAACCGGTTAAAACAGCAGCTCGGCAGCAAGCAGCTTCGGCTGGAAAATTTAATAAACCCGGCTGCCATCTCACAACGGCTCGACGAGCAGTAACCAATAACTCAAACTGACCGTCGGTCAGTTTGAAAATGCAAAAATCAAAGTTAAAAATGCAAAACTGTGGAATCCCGCCCAGCGCTGGGCGGGATGGCTATTTTCATTATTCGTTGCTCGTTGCTCGTTGCTTGTTGTTCGTTGTTCATTACGGCTTTGTTTTGCATAGTTATGTATGACATAATGGTTTATATCCGTTCCTGGCAATAAATCGGTTGGTTTGAGTAAATAATAAGAACCAAACATTAGCGGCTAAAGATTGAAAAACACCCGTACCGTCATTTTATTTTTGCTTCTTTTGGTTGCGGCGTTTCTGTCATTGACAGGACGGTGCCTTTATCTGCAGCTTCTCAAGAGCGACCATTATATCGCTGTTTGCATCAGGCAGCAGCAGAAACGAGTATCTCAAAGGCCCCAACGCGGTGTTATTCTTGACTGTCGAGGCAGGGTACTGGCCGCAAGCAATCAATTTCAAACCATTTTCGCCGAGCCGCGAGTTATAACGGAGCCGAAAGCTACGTCCACCAGACTCGCCGCAATCCTGGATATGGGCGCACACAACATCTGCAAACTTATCACGGAAAGCAAAAATCCCGGGTTCGTCAAAATCAAGGCAGATGCCGAGGCCGACCGATGCAGCGCCGCGGGCAAAATCCACGGTATCGGCGTTCAAACCGGCTGGAAGAGATATTATCCAATGGGACGGCTGGCGGCGCATACCGCCGGTTTTACAAGCGTTGACAATCGCGGCTTAGGCGGTATTGAGCTGCAATACGATAAACAACTGGCCGGCTCGGCAGGGGCGAACATATTCCTCGCTGACGCATATCCTTATCGGCGGCCTATCCGTCTAAAACAGCAAAGCGGCGTTCTAACCGACGGCGTGGGAATCATTTTGACGCTCGATGCCGCCATTCAGCAGTTTGCGCGGGCCGAGCTCCTAAGCCAATATGAAAACTACGAGCCAGAGTCGGCGGTGGCAATCGTGGCTGAGCCACAGACAGGGGCGATTTTAGCGATGGTTTCGCTGCCCGATTTCGACCCTGCGGCCTCACGATTGGGGTCAGCCGAGCCGAACAGCTTACGCAACAGGGCGATAACCGACCACTTCGAGCCGGGCAGCATCTTAAAGCCGATAGTTGCTGCGATTGCAATCGACGCCGGTGTCATAACACCGGATGAAAAGATATTTTGTGAAAACGGCGACTATCGCGGCAAGGGCTTCGGGAGAATCGGCGAATACGGAAATCACAGATTCGGGTCTCTTTCGGTTCGGGAAATTCTGGTCCACTCAAGCAATATAGGGATGGCCAAAATTGGCCAGAAGCTCGGCAAGGACAAGCTCTATAAGGGGCTAAAACTCTTCGGCTTCGGTAAAGAAACAGGGCTTGATTTGCCTGGCGAGGTGGAGGGGCTGCTTCGGCCGGCGGAGAAATGGACGGGATACAGCGTAACCCGCATACCATTCGGCCAGGAAATCTCTGCAACTGCGATTCAGGTGGTCCGGGCCTTCTGCATACTTGCCAACGGCGGGCGTTCAGTTCGGCCGTTTTTAGTCAAGGCAATGGTGGACAATAACGGGGAGATTATCAAGTTAAAACGGTCGCCACCGCCGGTCGGCTTCGTCGTTAAGCCGGAGGTTGCCCGCTGGATTGTGACCGAGGCGATGGTCGGTGTGGTCAACGAAGGCACCGGCAAGAAGGCCAAATTAGAGAAATGGCAGGTGTTCGGCAAGACGGGAACCGCTCAATTGGCCAGAAGCGACCAGAGGGGTTATTCGGAGAGCGATTACGTTGCCTCTTTTGTGGCGGGTGGGCCGGCTGAAGAGCCGGCGGTGGTGGTTCTGGTATCAATTTGCAGGCCGAACATAAGTCTCGGCAAGGGCTATACCGGCGGAACAGTAGCGGCCCCAGTAGCTGCTGCGATACTCGAAAAGACCCTAAACTACCTCGAATTTAACCGTTAAGCAGTCAAGCGCTCATCATTCCCGTATAAGCGGGAATCTATTCACTAAACACCATTCACTAATCCCTGTCTCCTAAATATCCGGCTTCGATGCAGAACTGGATGATGTCACGGGCCAACGGCGAGGCGTCACTTGAGCCGTGCTGGCCGCCTTCGACCACAACGGCAATAGCGATACCACGGCTTGCGCTGTCTTCTGCAAAACCTGCGAACCAGGCGTTGCCCGGTCTTTCGGTTGAGCCGGTCTTGCCATAGACCTCCACGCCCTGCCCAGCGAGGCCTGCGTAGGCAAACTCCTTATAAGCCGTCCCGCCCGGCTCACTGACGACGGCACTCATCCCGTCATAAACGACTTTTAGGGTCTCCGCCGAGATTCCGAGGGATGTACCTTTTGAATTTTGAATTTCCTTGAACAGGCGGGGCTGTTTAAGGACACCGCCGCGGGCAATAGCGACCATAGCGTTTGCTACCTGCAGAGGCGTGGCCCTTAGATTGCCCTGACCTATTCCGAAATACCTTCTCTCAACTCTGTCGAGGGGCGGTGCCTGGTTGAAATCTGAAATCATATCTTCCGGCAAAACATTCGATATCTGTCCCTGTGCCTGTCTTAAATCTCGATGCTTGATGCTCGTTGCTCGTTGCTCGTTGCTCGTTGCATGAAGGGCGGCGGCGAGCGGAATTTTATGGCCGTAGCCGAAATCGAACAGCCACTGCTGGAGCTGGCGCGGTTCGATTCTGTCAGCGAGACGGGAAAAATAGATGTTGCAGCTTCCTTTAACGGCGTTGCGTGCGTAGTTCGGCCAGTTGTTGTCATGGCCGAGCCGGTATCTATTGTATATCCAGCAGCTCGGCCAGCCAGGGGGCGCCTTTTGCGGCGGGCAGCCGATTACTTCTCGAGGGGTGATTTTGCCGGATTCGAGACCGGCGACAAGAATCAGCGGCTTTACAACCGAGCCGGGCGGATATTGTTTATTTATCGCCCGGTTTCGCAGCGGCTCATTGGGGTCGGCGGCGACGGCGGTGTAAGTTTGCCTGATGGTGTTTAAGTCGAAAGTGGGCATTGAAACAAGCGAGAGAATATCCCCACTTGCAACATCAATAACAACAACCGCCATAGGTGCTTTGCAATTTGCATTAACAGCACAGTCGGTGAGATATTCTTCTATCTTTTTTTGAAGCTCAATGTCCAGCGTCAGGGTGACATCTTTTCCAAAGCGGCTGTCTGTTCGGCTCACCAACCGGCGGTCTATATCGTAAATCTCTTCACCGCGTCTGCCGCGAAGAACGGTTTCACATACGTACTCGACGCCGTCTTCCCGCCCGCAAACCTCATCGTCCAAATAGCATAATAATCTATCGTCTGCAAAGAGCCGTCTATCCGCCTGCCTGCTCGCCGGGCCGACCCATCCTATCGTTTGAGCGGCAACCGGGCCGTACGGGTAAACCCTGTGCGCCTTCGGCAAAATCACAATGCCGTCAATGTCCATAAACTCCAGCTGAGCTGTAAATATATCGTCATCGGTTTTAAGCTCCAGCAAGGGCCAGCTTTTGTGCATCTCGACGATATCAACCTTGTTCACAAGCTCAAGTCGTCTTGCGGCATCGGGCTGTTTTCTTTCAAAATCAGCCACCGCTTCAGAAAGCGGAATACCAATTATGCTGTCATATTTTTCAATGACCTCGGAATTCGGGAAATTGTTTCGCCACGCCTGAAATGCACGCCGTTGCCAGATAAAATTGTTTATTTTCTGTATCTCGTTTCTTATATCCGAAGCTGCGAGTCCTCCGAGCTGAGCGCACTTTTCAATTATTCTATCCAAATCCTCAGGTTGCGTATCGTATATTTGTCCTGATAATCCATACCGGCTGACACGCTCGTCGGCAAGACAGCCAAGCTCGTAACTAATGCACAGATAAAACCGCGGTTCATCCATGGCTAACACCGCGGCCTTTCTGTCGAGTATTTTGCCTCTTACGGTCTTAAGCTGCCGGTAGCGGCCTCTCTGAAGCTTTAGCTCGGCGATTCTCTCCTGAAGCAATGAGTCACTCAGCAACTGCATTTGCGCCAGGCGCAATACGCAGATAAGCAGCAAGGCGGCGCTTAGGATTACAAAAATCTTGATTCGTTTACTGTACATTTCTCGTATCTCACGGTTTGCTATTGCTGGTTCGCATCACGATTCACCACCCACGAACCACGAATTTATCGGCGGCTGAAACGCTCTGTTTTTATACGCATCCACCAGGCGGAAGGCAAGAATAAAAACGGCCCCACCACGGCCGAGTATAAAGGTATCCAGAACAGCACGACGAATACGCCGGAGGCGGGCGGGGAGCCCTGCAGAAGGGTCAAGAGATGAGTTACGGTGCCGGCCAAAAGGCCGGTAACAAATATTGCAGCGGCCTGATAGGGCATCTTTCTAATGGCCACAACCTGATGCAGATATGCCAGGGCCGTGCCGAAAAGACCAAAGCTGATTATTCGAGGGCCCATCGAAGAGCCAATAATATCAGCGGCGAAACCTATCACGAAAGAGATTATTATCGCCTCGGAGCTGCTGCAGTAAACAGCAAAAAATACCAAAAGGATTAACAACAGGTCCGGCTTGATACCCGTAACAGCAATTACATCAACGATGCTGGCCTGCAGGACGGTAACTACACAGATAAAAACCGCAAATCTAACCCATCGCATTTCATACCCTAAGTTACCTTCAGCACACAAGAGCACAAAGCCATCTGCCGGTTATACACCTATAACCTATAGAATTGCGCTCCGGACTACTGTTGTGGATTCATTATAATCACGGCTACGTCACTTAGTCTTTCTATTTCACAGGCAGGCGTGACCGTTATGTCCCAAAGCAAAGGGTTTTCATCGTCTCTGCCGCATTCAACCACCCTACCGGCGATTATAGGGACATCCAAAAATCCCGGTTTTTTGTCGGCATAAACGACGTCGCCGGCCTTGGCCTTATGCCTTATCAGCCGGATGCCGGCTGAATTATTGCCGGCGCCCTGCATAACTCTACTGACATCTAATTCCGCTATCCTCACCGCTATTTTGGATGCCGGGTCGGTAATTAACCTGACCCTGGCCGTGCGAGCGGAAACTTCGGATACGGTCCCTATTATACTATTATCACCCAGCACGAATTGGCCCTTACCCAGCCCGTCGCCGTCGCCGCGGTTGATGATAAATTCGCCGTGTAAATCATCAATAGAGGCGGCTATGACATCGGCAAGCACCAGTTTTGCGCCTTCCAGGGGTCGCCTGTTTATTCGCAGCCCCGACAGCTTGTTAACCTTTTGCCGCTGCTGGTTCAACTCCTCCGTAAGGTTTACAAGATAATTTTGCAGCTGGTTGTATTGCCTTCGGCTGACGGCATCTGTAAGCGGCTGGCGGGTATATGCCGAAAGTCTAAAGCCCCTGCCGATACTTAAAGGCCAGCGAAAGATATGAGCGAAGGCCAACTGGAACTTGCTCGTCAGATTTTGTGGTGCAAAGAGGAAAATAAACCCGGCCAACATAAACCAGGTGAATAACATTCGTCTGGAGACTTTAACCTGCTTCCTTGCCATGATAAAAATAGCGTTCAGCGTGCAGCGTTTAGCGTATGGTTTTTCCTATCCGCTGCTGCTGTGCGCTAATTTATTCCCATCCATACTCGCTATGGTCCATTGTGTCCTTCCAGAGCTCCAGATTTTGCAGGTATACGCTGGTACCTTGAGCTACGGCGCTGAGTGGGTCTTCAACCCTTTCGACCTTCAAGCCGGTCGCATTTGCCAGCACCGCATCCATACCTCGCAGAAGCGAGCCGCCGCCGCAAATGTGCACGCCGTTATCGATTAAATCGGCCGACAGTTCCGGCTCGGCCTTCTCCAGCGTCGCCGTAACCGTATCTATGATTGCAGCGATGGGCTCGCGCAGTGCTTCACGGATTTCTTCGCTTGTTATAACAATCTTTCTCGGCAAACCTGAAATGGTGTCTCTGCCGGCCACCTCCATTGTCAGCTCCTCTTCCAGCGGAGTAGCAGAGCCGATTTGTATCTTGACCTTTTCAGCCCTTGCCTCGCCGACAAGCAGGTTGTAGGTCTTTTTTAGATGATTAATGACCGCCTCATCCATATCGTCTCCGCCGACGCGGATCGATTCACAGGTGGCGATATCGGCCAGACTCATTATGGCCACTTCCGTGGTTCCCCCGCCGACATCGACAATCATCGAGGCGGTAGGTTCTGTAATTGGAAGTCCCGACCCGATTCCCGCCGCCATTGGCTCATCAACCAGATAGACCTTTCTGGCACCTGCACGTTCGGCACTGTCGATGACGGCGCGGCGCTCGACCGCCGTTATTCCGCTCGGCACAGCAATCACCACGCGGGGCCTGACGAGATTGCCTCTGCCGTGCACCTTCCTGATAAAATAGCCCAGCATCGCCTCGGTAATCTCGAAGTCGCTGATTACGCCGTCTTTCAAGGGTCTTATCGCGGTAATTGAGCCGGGGGTTTTGCCGAGCATCTCGCGTGCAACCAAACCAACTGCCTCGCCGTTATTCAGAACAATGTTGGTTCCTTTTCGAACGGCAACTACGGAGGGTTCATTTAGGACAATACCCCTATCCCGGACACAGACCAGGGTGGTGCAGGTACCGAGGTCGATACCCATATCCATACTGAACCAGCCTAAAATTGTGTCCAGCAGCACGTCGATTCCCTTCTCAAGTATTAGCCGTGTCCCCAGGTGCAATAAAATGCGGCTGGGGCCTTCTTCAGTAGATAATCAGCTACGGTATCTTGAATATTGTCCCGTACTGAAAGTAGCACTTACAGGCGACCAACACCGCCGCAGCCAGCACTACACAAAAGGCCAGGGCGAGAATAATCGTATAAATGTTGCTTGGCGTTTCACCACGAGTTTGTCCATCAGGACTCATATATCAACCTCACAGAAAACAGCATACAAAAGATAGTGGATACCGTAAAGAAGTTCTACACCAAACGCTACAAATTAGTAGATACATTATCACCCACTCTTGGCTGTTGCTGCACAAGCTCCAAGACACCGACGGCCCTTTCGGCATCTACGGCGTCTATAATCAGAATCTCACAAATAAACTCATCGCCACGAGTAACGTAGAATTTCATACCTTCCTTTACGCCGTCTGCGGCGCCGATGGATATTTCAGCCATAGAGTTTTTCAAATCTACATCGGCTATCAATCCCTTCAAAGCAATATCCCCAGCAGCAGGCATAGCCGGTCGAGCTATGTCTCTTCTCGGCGTGACCGGTACCGCACTTACAGTAACCTTACCGGCCGGCCGTAAAAACCCGTCGAGCCTGCTTTGCAATTCAGTCTTCTCTTCAAGCAGTCGTTTCCTTTCCGCCTCCAGTGTATCTATTATCGCCATCTTCTCAACAAGAGCTGCCGTAGTCTCATCGAGCTCTTTCCCCTGCCTGATTTGCTCGGCCTGAATCTTGTTCAGCTCCTCGAGGGTATTTCTTAATAGCTGGCCCTGCTCATCGTTGGTTCGGGAGAAATCCTCCACTATGCTTGCCCAGCTATTGACTTTCTGAAGCAGAGCCGCCTTTTCCCTTTCAGCGTTGCTGAGATTGCCCTGTAACTGCTTAACTTCCGATTTGAGCGAGGCAATTTCAGCGGTTAGCTCGGTTTCCTGCCGCCTGCTTTGCCCAATTT
>CAYONQ010000073.1:0-13676 GCA_964405375.1 uncultured Pirellulales bacterium | reverse complement strand
TGCTTGCTCACTGGAATAATACCTGTTATCCCGAATTATTGTGAACGGTTACCAAATTTTATATATTAAATCGGCCAGTTTGAGTAAGATTATTAGTTACTCAATGTCCCAAACCTATCGGCTGACCGCCGGCTTTGCCGGCAATCCTGAAACCGCCGCCTAATCCGCTTTAGAGAGTGCCTCGGCTGCGGTTTCCACATCGTCGTAAATATCGAAAATTTTTGTCAGGCGGGTTATTTTAAAAATTTCGTAGATTTTCGGGTTTATACTACAAAGGCCGAGTCGGCCGTCGCGCTCATAGATTTTCTTGCTTACTCTTATTAAAAGTCCTAAAGCGGCGGAGGATAAAAACCGGACATTGCAAAAATTCAAAATCAGCTTTATTCCATCGGTCTGCTCAACAACGGACATAATAGAGTCCTGAATCGCCTGAATATCCCTCTCTTCGAGGATTTTTTCTTCGGTAAACGTAACGATAGTTGCGTTTTCGGCATAGTCAACACTTACTCTCGGCTTAATTTCAGCCATAATAATCTCCCTAAAAAAGCGTTAAATCGCACCAATATCTTATGTTGGAACGACTTAGATGTCAAGTTTTTCGCAGAATTGGCGGAAAGATTTAAAAATTTTTGCTATTTTCCAAAAAAATCCTTGCAATTCAAAGATATTCTGCAAGATTTATAGATTTCAGGAGAGGGAAACTCCTGCAATCTGAAGCGCGTTACGGATGACGAAGAAAAAAAGTGGGCAACCTTGCGCATTCTCAACATCGATATACCCTGAATAACCGCATCGAAAGTGCTATAAACACGGCAGCATAATATCGGACTCTATATCATTATCTCTGAGCTTCGCAACAAGAAGTAAGTCGGCAACTACGGCTATGTAGTTAAAAAAACGCTCAAAAAAGCTTGACCATAAGAATATATGACGGGTTTTTTGATTTTTCTGTCGGCCGGCAGGTACGGCAGAGAAGAAAACCATTATCATTATAGGCCTATTTTGAAGGAGATTAAAGATGAGAACGAGTAGATCCACAGGATACGCCCTGCTGGCGGTCGGCTATATCGCCCAGCATAAGGAGCAGAAGATTATCTTGTCTCAAAGCATAGCTAAAAAATACGACATCCCGCTGGAATACCTGCTGAAGATACTGCAGCAATTAGTCAGGGCAAACGTTCTGCGCAGCAAACGAGGTCCCCGCGGCGGCTTCTCGCTGGCCAAACCGCCAAGAGGAATCACAATGCTTCAGATTATCGAGGCGGTTGACGGGCCTATGGCCAGTCAACTGAACATTGCTGAGCATGCAGGCAAAGAAAGATTCAGCGTTAAAGCCGAACAGGCCTACGGAAAGGCAATAGCTCAGGCCAAGACAGTCTTCGAAAAGACAAAGCTCACAGATTTGATGAAGTGACAGAGGCCGACAGACAGTTACGGCGAACGAGAGAACAAAACGATGAGGACACAGGGTCGCTTAGGGTCTGTGCACCGAGAAAATGCACATCAGCGAATTTCAACAGGTAATATCAGAGAAATACGAGAAGCGCGACCGCGAAAGAGGCGCTCCGGCGACGTTTATGTGGTTTATTGAAGAGGTCGGCGAGCTCGCCACGGCGATTGTCTCCAATGATGAAAAGAACAAGGAAGAGGAATTCGCCGACGTGTTTGCGTGGCTTTGCACGCTGGCGAATATAAGTGACATCGACCTGGAAAAGGCCTGCGAAAAATACACCGGTGATGATATCGAGGGCTTCAAACCGAAATAGTGAACATTTTTAGATATTGATGGTGGGGCAAGACTTCGACTGTAAGCTCAGTCGTACTGCCCCGCCCTGCCAAATCACCAAATCTTCTTGCAACGGCTCAAACAGCGCTTTCTAACCTGAAAGACAAAAAAGGCGAAAAAAAAGTCGGAAAATACTTGCTTTTTATGGGACTATTGTGTATAATACATGTGTTAATTTCGGGAGGACAAAATCGGGTGGACAAAAACAGCAAGTAATACCCCGGCTGCTATTATGCAGGCGGGCATAATCTGCGGAGGAATGCTGAAATGAAAAAGCTGACTCTCACCTTTATATGCCTGGTTTTAGCTGTTCCCTGCCAGGGCACCGAGTATACCACTGTGGACGACTGGGAGGTATATACGGGTACCGCGGACATGCTCGTAACCTGGAAGAAGACGGCGACGCCGTATTGGTTGAAACTTATCCAGACTGTTGAAGAGGGAGCCGACGACAGTAACCAGTATATGGAGATGGCATGGAATAATACTGGTACGCCGTATTATTCTGAGGCGTGGCGAGTGGTTTCCCAACCGGACTTTACAGGCGGCGGTTTTGCGAAGTCGCTGGCGGTATCGTACAGGGCATCGAGTGCCAGCGGCGGCTCAGCAGAATTTGGTGAGATGTATGTTCGTCTGGAGGACAGTCCAGGTTCAGGCAGCGATACTGATACCGTAACGCTTACCGACCCGAACGTGGATGAGGACTGGCACGAGTGGAACATTGACCTGGCAGCGTTCGATAATCCTGATTTGGATTTGACCGATATCAGGAAGATACATCTTGGTGTCGGCGACGGAACCGATCTCGGCTATGGTCTTGTGTACTTTGACGAGATTCGGTTATATCCGGCCAGATGTTTACCCAGCCTTCTAAAGCAACGAGGTGATATTAACGATGACTGTAAGGTTGACTTTAACGATGTAGAAGATATGGGAGGTGACTGGCTCGATAGTGATTTCAATACCATCGGCCAGGACGGTCTGCTGGACCCGGACGCCTTCCTGCCCCCCGGCGGCTGGGTGAGTGACCCGTGTCGAGGTAATTGCCTGAGATTCGACGGCCACAAGTACACCTACGACGACAGCAATGACTGGGTTGATATTGACGATTACGCCCTGGGTAACTTCCAGAACAGGACAATAGCGGTATGGGTAAAGAACGACAGCAATGACCAGGAAGAGGAGTGGCGTGTAAATATCTTCAGCAGCCATTCAGATTACGATATAAGGCTGTCGATAGGCGCTACAGGTACTAGAGAGGGTCGGCTTGAGGGACGGGTGGAAGATTGCGGGATGACGCGGATACCGGACAGCAACCTGCCTGTAGGCGAGTGGCATCACGCGGCGCTTGTGATAGGCAACAAGTTGAACGACCCGTATAATTATGTCTATTGCGAACTTTACCTCGATGGTGCGTGGATAGCGGACGATGTGTATTCCAGCCCTGGTATACCACCTCAATCATATGAAATGCCGAGGCATAAAGGGCCGGGTTTACGTGGTGCCAATATAGGCAGCTATAACGATGGTCAGAGCCGTTTCATACAGGCGACGCTCGATGATTTCCGGATATATGATTACAACATGCCAACGGAAGATGTTAACGAGCTCTGCCAGTTAGAGAAGGATGGCTCGACAGTTTCTTACAAAGACCCCAATCTAATAATCTGGTACAAGTTCGATGAGACAAGCGGTTATGTTGCAGAGGATTCCGGCAGGGACAAGGACGCTCATATTTATCACCCGATGGGTTCGTCTGCCAATATTGTCGAGAAGGACCCGCCGGGCGGTCCGTATGACCCGGACAATAAGGATATAGTCAACCTTCTGGATTATGCAGCGTTAGCGGACGACTGGCTTGTTGAGAAGCTGTGGCCTGAGCCGTAGGTGGTATTGATTAGATATTGATGGTGGGGCAAGCCCCGCCCCGCCAAATCACCAAATCTTTTTGCAACGGCTCAAACAGCGCTTTCTAACCTGAAAGACAAAAAAGGCGAAAAAAAGTCAGAAAATACTTGCTTTTTATGGGACTATTGTGTAGATTATATGTGTTAATTTCGGGAGGACAAAAACAGCAGGTAATACCCCGGCTGCTATTATGCAGGCGGGCATAATCTGTGGAGGAATGCTGAAATGAAAAAGATAGTTCTCGCCTTTATATGCCTGCTTTTAGCTGTCCCATGCCAGGGCACCGAGTATACCACTGTGGAGGATTTTGAGTCGTATACGGATACTGCGGACATGCTCACAGTTTGGAATAAGACGGCGACGCCGTATTGGTTGAAACTTATCCAGACTATTGAAGAGGGAGCCGACGACAGTAACCAGTATATGGAGATGGCATGGAATAATACTGGTACGCCGTATTATTCTGAGGCGTGGCGAGTGGTTTCCGAACCGGACTTTACCGGCGGCGGTTTTGCGAAGTCGTTGCAGGTATCGTACAGGGCATCGAGTGCCAGCGGCGGCTCAGCAGATTTTGGTGAGATGTATGTTCGTCTGGAGGACGGTTCAGGCGGCGATACTGATACTGTAACGCTTACCGACCCGAACGTGGATGAGGACTGGCACGAATGGGATATCGACCTGCGAGACTTCAATAATCCCGATTTGGACCTGACCAACATCAGCAAGATACATCTTGGCGTTGGTGACGGAACCAATCTCGGCTACGGTTATGTGTATTTTGACGAAATCAGGCAGTATGCTCTTAGATGTATGCCTGAGCTTGTAGAGCTGGACGGTGATATTAACAGTGATTGCATCGTTGACTTTAACGATATAGCGATAATGGCAGATGATTGGCTATTGCATGATTACATCACTATTGGCTGGGACGGTCTGCTGGACCCGGATGCCTTCCTGCCCCCCGGCGGCTGGGTGAGTGACCCGTGTCGAGGTAATTGCCTTAGATTCGACGGCCACAAGTACACCTACGACGACAGCAATGACTGGGTTGATGTTCCTGATTACGCCTTAGGTGACTTCCAGAACAGGACCATCGCGGTATGGGTAAAGAACAACGACCCTGACCAGGAAGAGTCGTATCGTGTAAACATCTTTAGCAGCCATTCAGACTACTGGATAGAGATATCGATAGGTGCTACAGGTACAAGAGAGGGTCGGCTTGAGGGACAGGTGGAAGGTTGCAAGATGACGCGGATACCGGACAGCGACCTGGTTGTAGGCGAGTGGCATCACGCAGCGCTTGTGATAGGCAACAGGTTGCAAGACCCGTATGTCTATTGCCGTCTTTACCTCGATGGTGTGAAGATAGCGGACGATGTGCCGCCCGGACCACCTATACCACCTGAAATACCGAGGCATGAAGGGCCGTGTTTACGCGGTGCCAATATAGGCAGCTATAACGATGGTCAGAGGCGTTTCATACAGGCGACTCTCGATGATTTCCGGATATATGACTACAATATGCCGACGCAGGATGTTAACGAGCTATATCTGGGCACCGACGGCGACCTTCCCGGCGATGCTAATCTGATAATCTGGTACAAGTTCGATGAGACAAGCGGTTATATTGCAGAAGATTCCGGCAGGCGAAATATTGGCCCGTGTTATTGGCCATTGGATTCGCCAGCTAATCTGTACAGAGAGCCGCCGATAATTCCACTTGTAATTCCTCCACCTGTTGATATTGTTAACTTCAAGGACTATGCAGTGCTGGCGGATGACTGGCTTGTTGAGAAGCTGTGGCCGGTGCTTATTGATTAGATATTATAGTACAGGGGGGTTAACTAAAAACTTACGATCTTTTCTGTTTTTCGTCGCCTATTTCATCCGGTGATTGGGGCTCTTCGGCACCGCCGGCGGCAGTTACCGCACGGTAAAAACACCAGCCCAAGCCGGTGATTATCCCCAGCAAGACCACCGCAAGAATAACGTAGGCGGTCGCTGAAAGATGCCCGTCATACCGGACGTCGGCAAGCCCCGCCCATACAATGGGCTGGGCAAGCAGCTCCGTGATACCGAATTGTGCATATCGGATAGATTGCATATCTAACGCCTCGATAATCGATTCCCGGCGGCAGTGGTATAACCGGCCCTGCCAATCCTGCCTAAGGTGACGGCAGTTAGAAAGGCAAGGGCCATAAGGCCGAGGCCGATTACATTCGGCCAAAGCAGCCGGCCATCGGCGCCGACGACAAAGCCCTTTCCGGAAGCAAAGTCATCATACAAGCTCCAGATAAATAGTGTGCCTAATATGGCAGGGATAACAAACTTAATCAGCCATTCCCACCAAGGGCCGATTTTCCAGTCGCTGTGTGCATTTGCGTGACGTCTTAATATATTTATATCGTAGAGCCAGCCAACGACGAGGCACTCGATGAGTCCTACAAGGACTATCCCCCAGGTTCCGTTAACGAAGCCGTCGATTGTGCCGAGCCAGCTTAAGCCGCCCTCGGTGGTAAAGATGATTCCAAGAGCGAAACCAACTATGCTCATTGCCGGCAGCACGACCTTCCTGGGCCATCTGCTCTTATCGCAGATACTGGCAAGAACGGACTCCGTTATCGAAAATGCGGAGTCTATGCCCAACAAAATCAAGGCGGTGAAGAATATGATGCTGAACAGCCGCGTTGCCGGCAGGTGCGAAAGAGCGGTCGGAAAGGCCACGAATGCCAGGCCGATGCCCTGACTTTCGCTAAGGACATCCTGGACGGGGATGTTTTCTTTCAGGGCAAGGGCACCCATAGTCGCAAAGACCGCTATGCCCGCCATGAAGCTGGTTGCCAAATCAGCGATTCCGACAATGAGGGCGTTATTATTGATGTCGCTTTTTCGGTGGAGGAAGCTTGCGTATGTTATCATAACGCCGAAGGCGACCGTCATTGAAAAGAAGACCTGTCCGAAGGCGTGCCGCCAGACGACGACGTTTTTTAATGCCGAGAAATCCGGCTCAAGGTAATATTCCAGTCCCTGTATCGCCCCTTCGAGTGTAAGTCCTCTTATCGTCAGGATAAACAGCATAAACCAGGGAATCGGAACGGTCCAGAGGACGATTTTGCTAACCCACCTAACACCCCTGAATATGCAGAAATACATTCCCAGCCAGACCGCCAGCAGCGCCAGGACTATTGAGGGGCGGATTTGTCCAAGTTTATGTGTTTCGTTAAAACGGAGGTAATCGCCGAAAAAGAAGGCCTTTGCATCCGCCGCCCAGGGGACAATCTGCTTGAAGCTGAAGATTAAATAGTTGAGGCACCAGGCCAATACGACCGAATAATAGCAGACGATGATGAAGCTAAGCAGTATCGGCCACCAGCCGACGAACTCGGTTTTTTTGGATATCTCTTTGAATGCGCCGGGGGCGGCGAGCTGGGTAAAATGGCCGAGTGAAAACTCCATAATCAGCAGAGGAATGCCCACGAGTACCATTGCTATGATGTAGGGTATGAGAAATGCGCCGCCGCCGTTGGTGTATGCCTCATAGGGGAACCGCCAGATATTTCCAAGTCCGACTGCCGAACCGACAGCAGCCAGAACAAATCCGCCGCGGGTACCCCAGTTCTCCCTCTGCTCTTCAAGAAGCTCAACCATCGCTGGCCATCTCCCGGTAACCCAGCCAGGTTTTTATTTTTCTATTCCAAGCACTTTCAGTGTGTCGCGCTCGATGATGTTTCTAATGCTGCCTCGCGGGACCGTCGGCAAATTGGTATCGCCCAAAAGCTTGTTAAAGCCGAGCAGCGTCTCTATGCACCGGCCTGCGTTACCGGCAGGGAATCCACTGCCGAAGAGCAGCTTATCCATCACGCCGAGTTCATACGCCGAGACCACCGTATTGTAAATCCGCCAGACGTTGGCCGGGGTTATCGTCAAGTCGGCATAGACGTTTTTGTGTTTTGCCACGAGCGACAACGTCTGCTCAATAAAGGGCAGGCCCATATTGCCGATGACGATTTTCAAATCCGGAAATGTCCTGGCGACCTCATCGAGAAGATACGGCTGGGCATAATCCAAGACCGCATCAGGCGCCAGCGGGCCGTTATGGAAGAAAACGGGCAGAGCCAACCGTTGTGCGGCCTCGTAAAACCT
Organism: uncultured Pirellulales bacterium; assembly: GCA_964405375.1. Taxonomy (GTDB): domain Bacteria; phylum Planctomycetota; class Phycisphaerae; order Sedimentisphaerales; family Anaerobacaceae; genus CAYONQ01. The sequence continues at coordinate 5,839 of CAYONQ010000073.1, read as the reverse complement.
CATCGCCTTGCTGTGAGCGGGATGAAAGCCGCATTTAGAACAATATAAAACCACTCCTTTAAGCTCCAGCTTTTCGGGTATAGATTCGAGGTTTTTGACGTTGATATTGTCTCTGGTCGGGTCTATAAGGGCGAAACCAACCATTTTTTCTCTGTGTTTACCGACATACTCGGATAATTTCTTGTTCGTTTCCGGGCCGGTGGCGGCTTCTGTGGGCAATACTATGCAGACATCCACCGTCTCTGCAGCGGCTAAATGCTCGGAGGCATCAGCGCCGGCGGCGGCAAAATCTATATGTGTGTGACAGTCAACCATCATTTTCCCACCCTTTAATTATTTAACCACTATACGCTATACGCTATTTGTAACAGCGTCAAGCACAAATATTTCTTATCTACTTGACAATTTCGCTATTAAGCACTGCTTGACCTGACAAGCCGGCGAATGTAATATACGCCTTAATAAAGAACATCCAAGAAAATGGCCTGACTGTCATTCTGAGCGAAACGCAGTGCAGCGAGGAGTATCTCATTCCGTAAGGCCAGATGCTTCGCTTTGCTCAGCATGACAATAATCGGCGGAGAAATATTATGGATTGTCCGGTCTGCAAAAATGCTATGATTACGCTGGAGCTTGCGGATGTCGAAATCGACCACTGTACCGACTGCGGGGGTATCTGGCTCGATGGCGGCGAGCTGGAGCTGCTGCTGGGCGAGCCGGAAAAGGCGAAACAGCTTCTTACGTCGTTTAAAATCGACTCCGGCCGTGCCGAGAAAATCATAAAATGTCCTATATGTGATGGAAAGATGCAAAAAATCATCGTCGGCCAATCCGAACCGGTGCTGCTGATAGACAAATGTCCTAAAGGCGACGGGCTTTGGTTCGACAGGGGTGAGTTAGGGGACATCCTCGACAGGGCACAGTTGGATAAAGACAATAAGATTCAAAAATTGTTGGCCGATATGTTCGGCTCAAAATAAACCGCTAAAAAAATTTATGGACACACGATAATTTAATTTAGGAGGCCGATTATGACCGCACTAATTGTTGTTCTCATTGTCATTGTTCTGCTGGTTATTTTCGTGATTGGTATTTACAACGCTTTGGTTCGGCTTCGCAACCAGGTTGATAATTCCTGGTCGCAGATTGACGTTCAGCTTAAGCGCCGTCACGATTTGATTCCCAATCTTGTCGAGACGGCCAAGGGTTATATGAAGCACGAGCGCGGGACCTTCGAGGCGATAACCAATGCGAGAAGCCAGGCGATGGGCGCAAAAAGCGTCACCGAAGCCGCAAAAGCCGAAGGCGCTCTCGGCGAGGCACTGAGCAAGTTCCTGCTGGTTGTTGAAAATTATCCCGACCTGAAAGCCAACCAAAACTTCCTTTCCGTGCAGGAAGAGTTGACCAGCACCGAAAACAAGATTTCCTTCGCCCGGCAAAGCTACAACGACCAGGTTTTGTTCTTTAACAACAAGATTCAGATGTTCCCATCGAACATAATTGCCAATATGTTCAATTTCGGTAAACATGATTTCTTCGAGCTCGAGGCTGCCGCTGAACGAGAAGTACCAAAAGTGAGTTTTTAGTTTTTAGTGTTGAGTTTTAAGTTATGCAAAATAGCATTATAAAGCAAAAAAGCTATGATTTTGCTTTACAAATCATAAAGCTCTATCAGCTACTAAGACAGACAAAACATTTCGAAATATCCGCCCAGCTTATCAAGTCAGCAACAGGCATAGGAGCTAATGTCGAAGAGGCATTAGCAGCACAAAGCAGAAGAGATTTTATTGCCAAGATGTCTATTGCCTCCAAAGAAGCAAGAGAAACCAACTACTGGTTAAGATTAATCCGGGACTCGGCCTTAGTCCCTGGAGACTATGTGGAAATGCTCGTTGCAGACTCAGAGGAGTTGATAAAGATTCTCACAAGCATAGTCAAAACAAGTTCAGCTAATATGAAGGTCGAAACCAAAAACCAAGAACTTAAAACTAAAAACTAACAATTATGTGGGAGCTTATACGAGCCAACAAGCGGAACTCTATTATACTGATGTCACTAATGGCGGCGGTGTTGCTGCTGTTAGGTTTCATTATCGGCTTGAGCTTTTTCGGGCCTGACGGCGGATTTATCGGTTTGATTATTGCAACCGTAATCTGGATAATTCTGACGCTTATCAGCTTCTCCGGCGGCGACCAAATCCTTTTAGCCGCCAGCAAAGCCAAACCCGTAACCCACGATGTCCACCCGCAGCTATTCAACGTTGTCGAAGAGATGTCTATCGCCGCCGGTGTGCCTATGCCGAAGGTCTATATCATAGCCGACGCTGCTCCCAATGCCTTTGCAACCGGCCGAGACCCGAAAACCGCCTCCGTAGCGGTAACGGCGGGGTTACTGGGCCGGCTGAACCGAGATGAGCTGCAGGGCGTGGTCGCACACGAGATAAGTCATATCGTCCACCGCGATATTCTTTTTGTAACGTTAGCAGGCATAATGCTCGGCTCAATCGTGCTGCTGTCGCAGGTATTTTTGAGAGGTATGTTCTACAGCTCGATGGCTGGAAGCCGTCGAAGATATTCCTCAGGCGGAGGCGGCGGCCAGGCGCAGCTTATTATGCTTGTTGTCGCAATCGTTGCTGCGATTCTCGCCCCCATAATGGCGTATCTGTTGTACTTTGCGCTTTCGAGAAGGCGAGAATACCTCGCCGACGCCGGGGCTGCAAGGTTGACGCGCTACCCGGAAGGGCTGGCCAGTGCGCTGGAAAAAATCGCCAATGACAAATCGCCGCAGTTAGCTACCGTCAATAAGGTTACCGCCCCGATGTATATCGTTAATCCCTTCAAAAAAAAGAAGCAGATGAAATTATCCGATTTGACCAGCACTCATCCGCCGATTTCCGAAAGGGTAAAGATTCTGCGTAATATGAGCGGCGGTGCGTCCTTTAAGGACTACTCGGAGGCCTTCAGCAAAGTAACACACACACAAACGGTCGTCCCCGCCGCCGCCCTTACAAAAGAGGATATCGCATTAAGACAGGCGTCTGCGGAGGCCAAAAAGAAACAACGGGCGGAGAAACAGATGCGGCAGGTCGGTGACATTATGCGGAAGGTGAACGGCTTTCTATTTTTAACCTGCCTGTGCGGTTTGAAGTTAAAGGTGCCGCCAAACTACAAGAGCAATAGAGTCATCTGTCCCCGATGCAAGCGAAAACTGGACATACCCGGAAAATAATCAATAGTAAGCAATTAACTAAAATGCCCCACCTTTCAGCAGGGCATTCGGTTTAACGATTTCTGTTCTAATCAGCACGGCTTAACATTGGTCGCTTCCGGTCCTTTTTTACCCTGTGCCGGCTCATACTCAACATCCTGGTCATCGCGGAGAGTAGCGAACCCTTCCGCCACGATGTTCGAGTGATGGACAAACAAGTCCTTACCACCATCATCGGGAACTATAAAGCCGTACCCTTTTCTCTCGTTGAACCACTTTACCTTACCTTTTGCCACAATATTCTCCTTCGGCCCTGACGGGCCTGCAATACATTATCCCTCACATATCTCAAGGGGTACACTTCGAGGGACGAAAAGAGCACTCCTTAACACGTAGTTACAATACCAAAACCCCCTACGGCCGTCAATAAAATAATTATATACCCAATTTTCCTTTCCCTGTGCAGCCGGCGGTCTGCCTTTACGCAATATGCGCCCCTATCTCATCACCCATCGCTTGGCTTCGTAGGTCAGTTTGATGTCGGTTCTGATGATTGGGTCACCTGCCAGTGCATAAGTTAATTCGAGCGTCTTTCTCAAGAAGACCTTGACGGGCCGGCCGGCGTGGTCTTTTGCCACCGGATGGTCAATAGCAACGGTCTCATTACTAAGGCCCGCGATGAACAGTTTTATACGCTTGGCCCGCACATCAAAATCCGGCCAGACGATGGCGATATCCTTGGCGTTATCGGCGCCCTGCAGTATCTTATTATCAGTTTTTTCCAGATATTCGAGAAATGGGTATCTGCTTTTGTGGCGGGTTTTTATTTGCTCAAAGACCGCTGCCGAGACATTCCTGCCCGCCGGTACAATCTGGAAGGTGTCCGTCATCAACTCGCATTTAGGATAGAAATCAATATCACGGTTTGTATTGTTGGTGAGCGTTACTATCGTGTACCAGAATCGGCTCGGCTTGTCGTCACCGCTGGATTTAACCATGATTTGCTGAGGATGCTCAAACGTTACCTCTACCGTCCAGTCATCCGGGCCTGGCACAATGGCCGGCTGCGGCGCAGCCAAACATACACGGGCAACCGCCGCCAAAATAATGAAGAACCCGTAAACGAAACCTTTCATCATATACCCCTTATCACAGGTTAACACACGTTCGTTCTAATCTTCAATAACATATTCTACACTAAAATCGCCTGACAGCCAAGAATATTTTTCTCAAACTTCGGGGTTTTCTCATAAGCTTCTCCGCAGCAATTCCTTGTGAAGCCAAAAGCACATGTTTATTGCTTCAGTCAACCCACCCAACAAACGATATAAAAGAAAATCTGGTTCATCCGGTAATGGTTGACTGAGGTAAACTAAACGATCGCAAATGTTCGGATGCTCTTCAACAAGCCAGCCCAAATAAATCATCACTAACACAGCCAACAAAACCAATCGACAAATCGCAGACCAACGAAACGTTCGTATTTTTTCGAGATTTACTTGACTCTTGAGAAAACGAATCCCTTCTTCGCATTCCCACCTTCGTATATAGAAACGCAAGACACGTTTCGCATCCTTAAGATTCTCTACAGGCAAATTCGTTAACAGCATCATTGGCTTATCTACACCGGCAAGTCGAGAGACAACTAGCGTTAGGTTTTCTTCTCTGCTATGGAGACGAACCTTTACCCAGCCGATTTGTGTAATGCGAAAAGTAGGCTTGCCCTTACGCTTGACAAGTTTGTAGAAGCGATGTGGAGTTGGTGTTTGCTCGGCAAGCTGACGGGCCTGAATCGGGATCCACCGCCAGCCTTCGCATTGCTCAGAACCCTCGAAAAACCGCAGTAAATGGCGTTTTCCCACAAGACGGGCGACAAAACGATACTTATTATCCAGCCAATCTTCAAACATCACCTATCCATCGAATCCCCTGTCCACTACAAGCACACCGCGGGTGACTGTAAGCTCAAAGATTTTATGAACGGCTTTAAGAACAACAGGGTTTTGTCCTGGACTGTAAGGTTCTTCGTGACTGAATGGCTCCAGTAATACAGGGACGGGATTCTTACGACTAAGCGATGCATATAATTCGACCAACCAATAACCGTTTACCAATTCACCGGTACTGCCATCACGAACTGTAGACAGATAATCCATCTTCTTCGCTAAAGGCTTGGCAATATCCGAAATATCGAGAATAATCGGTGTATCATCCTGGAAATAAGGCAACCAGATTTCCGGCAATGCTTCTTTAACGCTGTTGTCAAAGTTGCTATCCTTTACCAAATGTTGATCAAGACGGTCAAGTCGCGATATGAACCTTGTCCGTTGGTTCGGCAGATGCCGTGCCATTTGGCAAACGATAGGATTGCCTGCCCGCAACAGGCCAACAAGTCCGTCTCGTAGGAATTTTTTGTCCGGCAGTGATAAATTTTTGTTGATTTTTTTGAGAAAGCTGTGCAGGTTTGACGATATTGATTCCATTAGAGCTTTACGTTTCAACATAATGCACCTCCTTGTGTAATAAGGGTTTATAGGAAATTAAAAACTACCCCTTATATCGTCATACACAAGGAGTGCGCCTTGAGTGAATCATCCCCCCAAATCTTTTTCAAAAAACCCCGAAGTTTGAG
>CAYONQ010000072.1:0-14831 GCA_964405375.1 uncultured Pirellulales bacterium | reverse complement strand
TTTCCGGTTGTCCGAGAGCAAAAAAAACATTACTCAAGATTATAGATTGAATAATTAATAAAACATAAACACACAACAGGCTAAAAGGAATTGCAACGACCCCATATTGCTCGCCAAAAACTGTAGATATTATGATTTCACTAAACATTATTGCCAGGACTACCATGGGAATGCCTATTGTTGTTATTATTCTTGTCAGTTTTAGAACGGCTTTGCAGAGTGCTTGTTTGTTATCCTGCTTTTCGGCAAAAGCAGGTAATAAAAGTGGATTAATAATACGATTAAAAAGATCCTGCGGCGCCCGCGCCAAAACTAAAGCCATTCCATACATGCCAACTAAACCCGCCGAAACCAGCCTGCCGGCCACCAGTATATCGATGTTAAAAGCGATATACGTCAGAAAAGGCAGGCCCAGCATCCCCCTCGCAAAACGGTACAGTCCATGGAAACTTTCTCTATGATAAGCAAATCTTGGCACGAAGGGACACAGAATATATGACATCAAACATCTGGTAAAGCCGGTCGCTGTAAATCCTATCACTATCGCCCAAGCATTCCTTATCGCAAAAGCTAATATAATAGTAACAAAAGTCCCTAAAACAAAGCCGCCCTGCGTTATTACTACCGCCCTGCCAAACTTGAATTTCTTTTCCAATACATGTGCTTTCGGGCTGATAAATCCGTTGAAAAGTATGCTAAGAAAAGCCACCCGAATCAGAATTGTCAGTTCTTCCATTGAATAACGGGTCAGCACCTCGGTGCTGCTGCGGAAATAGAACTCACAGAGCCATGGTGCCACGATGAAAGCAACCGCATACAGTCCAATTCCTCGCAAGCCTTGAAACCACCAGGCCATGTTAAGATATTCAGGGTCGGCACCGTTTTTGTGCTGAATGACCGATTGCTTGATACCTACCTCTGTGAGGACTTCAAACAAAGCTGTGAGGCTAATTATCATCACCATCAGCCCCATCTCCTGAGGTACGAGCAACCGAGTCAGGACAACCTTGCTCCCGAACCCAAGGAACTTGGCAACGAAAGCCCCGATCCCCAAGACAAAGCTGCTGCGCGCGCAGCGAGCCTTGAGGTTATCACCACGGTATTGGCCGACTATGTCGGAAATTTTCTCTTTCAAGCAAACTAACAACTCGACCTCGTGTGCAGTTCAAACATATAAATACTTTTTCAGGGGACCATATCGTCTATTGAGGATTTCGACACAAACGAACTGAAATATCAGGTTTTATGTAAACAAAAGCATGCTGAGTCACCGTCATGTTTCTTGTTTAATTCAACAGCCTTGTTTCTAAAACATCGGATCTGTTTCTTTGAGAAAAGCGATTTTTTCGGATTCACAGCATAAGAATTCTCAGCATTAAGGGGAATGTTTTTAAGATATTGTTCACTACCCCAAAATTGAAACTCTGTTGAGTCAAAGGCAACATTCGCCACTTGAAAGCCTGCGTGACTAGATAATATTTGGACACTTCTAATTGTGTGTAGAAATAAGTGTCGCGGGGAATCAAGTTGAACCCAGTTAACACCGTATTTCCTCCAAGCAAAAGAAGAAGCGACAGGAATACTAATTAGGATGTATCGGTTAGGTTTTAGTAGGCGGTATAGCTCTTTGAATACTGATAAGGGTTCGCGCATGTGTTCAAAAGAATGGCTTAACATAATAAAGTCAAACCGTTGTTCAATTTCGCATATTTCCTTTTTAAAAATCTTAACTCCATTTTCATAGAAAATATCATCATCGATGTAAGGGTCAACACCTGTAAGATTAGAGAATCCATCCGTTCGCATCCTAAGAAGACGACCCCCATTGCCACAACCTACATCCAAAATTTCTGATTCAAATTTTATTTTAACCCTCCTAAACCAGTCACAATAATTGGGCGTTCCATATATTCTTGATAGGATCATCCCTATGATATTCCTTCTATAAAGACAATCTTTCGCTATTTGACGTTTCAGGAAAGACTTTAGAAATATTTTATTCTGACGATCTGTTTTCTGAAAAGAATAATAGTTCTTAGGGTAGTATTGTGACAGATTATCTGGAATTTCCTTTATTTGCAGGCATCCGCATGCTGCGCATTCAAAATATTCAAACTCATCTCGATACCCAAACATCATTTCGCGGACAACATAAGATTTATTGCCAGTTGAATTATCACATATTTGACAAACGTTCACTTCCTCAACCCCGTTTCTAACCAGATCAACGTAGGATTATGTTTGTTTTTCACATACCACTTAATGATCGCCTTAAGCATCTCATCAGAAAAGATTTTGGCCTTTAAGAGGAAGAATATTAGGGAGCCTAGCTAAACTCGATTGCAAGCCACGATTCCCAGGATAAACAAAAAACCGCCGAAGGCGCAGAGTCGCCTCTGCGCCCTGGCGCTTAATGCCTTACAGTACTACCATAGCCGTGTTGGACGGTTCGCCATCACCGGCTTTGTTTACTGCGATGATGCGGTATTTCAAATTCCTTGCTGATAGTGTGACAGTCATTAATCAATTCTCTTAGACTCCGTCCCTGTCGGCTGCATTGAATAATCAATTTAACCTTCGGGCAAGAAAGCACTTATAAAAGCTTTCCTAACGTTGTTTTATTTTAAATCACCGGTCGAGTAATTCGTATTTTCAGTAACTCTGACATTGCCATTTTCATCAGGGAAAAAGTCCAGTACAAACTCTGTCATATCCTTAGCTGCTATTCGAACTGAATTCTCCAGAACCGAGCTTATCTGCACCTGTGCTACGTATCGAGCTGGGTCGCCGGCAATGTTGAGTCTTCGACCAAGGGGCCCTGAAAAGTCGCTTTCGCCAGTGGTAATTTGACCGTTTAGAATGTAGAAGCTCAACACGACCGTCTGATCATGCATTGGGGCTGGCTTGTGGAATCGATGTACCAAACACGGTATTTGCCGGCCGGTTTTCGAAATAAACCGCGATGATTCGGTACTGTCATGGATCCAACCATATCCGGGATAGCACACCCGCGGCTGATGACCCAGTATGCCCCCAGGCCGGGTCGAGCAATATACTACGTAAACGTCCACCCATGTCTTGTCAGCAGAATTAACGTATCTTCGGCTGAAGAAATCGTCGGCGAAATTCCTTTCCATATACTCCCTTGTAGTCGTGGGAATGGGCAACTCGTTGCCGACCCAATTGCCAAGCCGTGTCGGGAAATCACTCAGAGGTACAGGCAATTCGATAGGGGTTTCAACGACAAGTTTCAGGCGAGAGGCCAAAACACGATATGCTATACCAGAGAATATTACCAAGACAACAACTAAAACCCAGACAAAAGATGCCGAAATCCCCTTTAACCTTACCTGTCGTTTTCCACAATTCACTATAGCTATTTTCCGTTCTTTAGGTTACTATGTTACATATGGTCCTATAACATTAGCCCTTTTGAGTACCTTTTAGCGGATACACCTAAAGTAGTATGCAGCAGTCAAAAAAAATATATATCTCTTCCCTTACCAAGACTACTCTGCAGGCCGCAGAGATCCCGCCAACACCGAGCTTACAAACAGCAGCCCTACCTTGGCCGAACCACTGCCTAAAAACCGATCAATCCATTGGATTTAATTTAGATGTGGCCCCTCCGTCCTTGTGAGGTTTGCCAAAATAAAGACGTATTATATACTACTGGCACCCTTTGTCAAAGCTAATTTTCTAAAAAAATGTCAAGAATTTGTAGATTTGCAGAATAAACTACTGTTCCAAGGTGGCATCTGGCACTGTCATTTTTTTTTGTCCATTACGTGGGTTTATCTACCCTCTCAAACCATTATATTTGTTATATCCGATAAAATGTGCTTTTTTTGCTGTCAAATTTGTAAAAATTGCGTATCTCTTACTCTTCGCCCGTGGTATATTGCCCGATAATAAAGCAAATAGGAAGCTGTATGTACAAATCTCAGCATGGATGTACAATGTTTGCCTCTGTTAGATTTAATTCTTACACTTTATATGTGGTAAGATACGCGACAAGGTATTTCCCCTGGGGGGGGGCTGAACAATGTATGCAACAAATAAAATAGAGACATTTCGCCCAGCATACAGGCGGGAGCACAGACCTTCACGGGTTTGTTCCATATTTTGTCTGCTGATTGCCAGCTTATTTTACCTTACTGCTGCCACTAAAACTGCAACCGCAGCAACATATTATCTCGATGCTGTCAACGGAAATGACAGCAACCCCGGCTCCAGTACCCAGCCTTGGAAGACTCTTGCTAAAGCACAATCGGTCGTCGTCGAAGGGGATATTGTAATCCTGTCAAGTGGTAATTACGGGGCTTTCACCGATACGACGAATCGAACAGACTGGCTAATATGGCGGGCCGATACTGGACACGCTCCAGAATTTTCATATATCACGATTGGTAACTATGGCAACCAAGGTAATGACGCTTATTTGGAATTTGATGGCATAGTAATAAATGGCGGCAATGCCAGCAGTCGTGCTGTTTCGCCTTATGTAGTCAATCATGTTAGAATAAAAAACTGCACTTTCACCGGGCAGGGGTATACTGAAAACGACGCAAGTGCTGGTGTTTACCTATACCATTGCAACGATGTTAATATTTCTAATTGTATTATAATGGAGAGCAGTGATGTAGTCGAAGGTGGTTATGAATGGGGCGTTTATGGGAGATATTCTCACGATATTATAGTCCAAGATTGCGATATATCTGGGTCGGCTGCTGCTGTTAAAGCGTGGGGCAAGCGGTGGACGATTGCAAATAACACTCTGCATAATCTTGATTCTGATGGTATTTTGCTTGAATGTGTTCGCGATACAACGGTCAGCAATAACACTATTTACTCAATCTATGCGCCTATATATTTTACCTACGACGGAGGCTGCTCCTATGACGATACTAATGGGGTTATTACGGCTGATGCTGGTTCTCCATTTGGCGTCATAAAAGCAGCCCAACCTATTCGCATCACACCAGATGGGGAGGCAGCTTCTGATTGGTATGTTGTTGATACGAGCACTGCAAGCACAATAACCTTAACAGAACTCATTGGCGATGGTGATTATGCAAGTGTTACTCTGGTAGAAGTGAAGAAGGGCTACCATTGTGATGGAATCCAAACCTACAAACCTAATGTAGGCGAAGCTGAGCTTTTTACGATGGAGAATTTAACGTTCTCAAGGAACAAAATATATGATGTCGAACACCAAGGGCTATTTGCCGCTTTCACAAATGCGACCGGAGTAAGTGATATAACATACGAGAACAATCTTGTGTATGATATTGGCGGGAGCGATGTTGACTTACATAATCAGGCCAATGTTGTGTTTAGAGGCAATACTGTTCCCAATGGGTTTTGTCTTTTTCGTGCTACTTGCAGCAATACGATTATCACTGGTAATATTATATATCAAGCTTCAATCTATGAAACCGAGGATGTCAACACTGAGGATTACAATATCCTTTGGCAATGGTGGGGGCCACACGATGACGACCACGTAGCTGGAACCAACGACACAGTTTATGGTAGTGGTGACGAGGCTGGGTTTAAGGCCCTATTCGCTGATTATGATACAAATGATTTTAGTCTTGCAACAGATTCACTCGCCATTGATTTTGGAAATGCAGACTATGCGCCGGTCTCGGATATTCTCGGCGTTTCCCGCGTTTTCCCACCTGACGCCGGTTGTTATGAGTATATTCCAGCGGATGCAAATAACCAGCCGCCGGTGCTCCAAGCAATTGGCAACAAGTCTGTGAATGAAAATTCTCTTTTGACATTTGATGTAAATGCTACTGACCCTGATGGTGATTCGATAACCTACTCGGCCCAGAATCTGCCAAGCGGAGCGACGTTCTCCGGCCAAAACTTCAACTGGACGCCCAGTTACACACAAGCAGATACCTATCAGGTTACATTTACAGCCAGTGACGGTCAGGCTCAGGATTCTGAAACAATTACCATCACAGTAAGCAACACTAACAGAGCACCTGTGCTTGAGGCAATCGGCGACAAATCAGTTAATGAAAATAGCATCTTGAGCTTTCCAATAAGCGCCACCGATGCCGATGGTGATACAATCACGTATTCTGTAGAAAACCTGCCCAGCGGAGCCACATTTGGCAGTCAGACACTTACCTGGACGCCGGGTTACAATCAAGAAGGCGCTTATCAGGTCACGTTTACTGCCAGTGATGGCAGTGCACAGGACTCTGAGACGATTACCGTCACGGTAAACAATGTAAACAGAGCGCCTGTACTCAGCATTATTGGTAATAAGTCGGTTTATGCAGATAGTCTTTTAACCTTCTCTGTAAATGCAACTGACCCCGACAGTGATGAAATAACCTATTCAGCAGATGGCCTGCCCAGCGGAGCGACATTTACCAGTCAGAGCTTTAACTGGACACCAGGTCAAAGCCAAAGGGGCAGTTACGAAGTTACTTTTACTGCAAGTGACAGTCAACTGGGGGATTCTGAAACAATAACCATAACCGTTGATAGTGATACCTCGGCGCCTGGTGTTACTAATTGTTTGCCGGCTGCCGATTCGATACAGGCAGCCACAAATACGCTGGTAATTTTGCATATTGCGGACACCGGCAAAGGCGTTGATGCTAATTCGGTAACAATCAAGGTCAACAGTAATACTGTATATACAGGCAATGCGACCGACTACAGCAGCGAATATGGTCGCTGCCGCAGGACGGGTACAAAAGCTGATTATACATTTGTCTATCAGCCAAACGAAACGCTCAATTTTGACCAGACAGTGACCGTTACGGTAAATGCCACAGACCTTGCAGGCAATGCAATGGACGAGTATTCGTATTCGTTTAAGACGGAGATGCGGTCGTTTGGCACGAACAAAAAGGTCAATTCCGGTTCTGATAATCTCAGCAAGGCCGGGCCTGTAACAGTCCGCGACAGCAGCGGCAATATCTGGGTCACCTGGCACGCAGGGCCGGCAGGTAGCAGAGATATTTATGTCGGCAAACTCGCAGCAGGAGCAGACAATTTTGGCAGCAGCACTCTGCTAACAAATAATGCCGCTGACCAGTGTAACCCCGCTATCGCCTTAGGCGCTGATGACAAGCTGTACGTTGCATGGCAGGATAACAGACGAGGAGATTGGGATATCTACGTATCAGACTCAAGTGATGGAATAAGCTGGTCGGCTGCAGAGAGGGTCGCCGATTCGAACGACAATCAGACTAATCCTGCAATAGTTGTTGATGGACTTTCACCAAACTGTGCCCATATAGTCTGGCAGGACGACCGAGCCGGTAATCAGGATATTTACATAGCTACCTCCAGTGATGGTTTTATAACAGAAACGGTTTCACAAATAACCTCTGACGGTTCCGACCAGACTGAACCGGCCATCGCCGTGGATACCGACAACACGGTTTACGTTGTATGGACGGATGCAAGAGCCAGCTCAAGCGACATTTATGCGGCGGCTTCCGACAACGGCTGGACCAATGTGGCAATAGTAAACAATACAAACGACCAATCGAGCCCTGCAATTGCCACCGAGTCCACTGGCTCAATTCTGCATTTGCTGTGGGTGGATGATTCAGCCGGCAATAAGGACATATATTACGCATATTCAAATGGTCTGCCCGGCAGCACCCTAAACGGAAGCAGCATCATCGACGACGACTCAGGTAGAGACCAGCTGGCACCGGTGATTATTACCACCGGCAGCACAGCAGCCGACCTAAAAGTCTTCGCATGCTGGCAGGACAGGCGAAACATCACCGGAAACGCTACCGATACAGACCTGTACTTCGCTGAAATAAGTTCCGACTCCAAAACAAACGTGTTTGTAGGTGATGACAGCACGAATGCAAACCAGAGTGAGCCGGCGATAGGAATAGACGGATACGGTCATCCGTATCTCGTATGGACCGATGATAGAAATGTAAACGCAGAGATTTATTATGCCGGAAGCACTTTTGCAGAACCTGATGCACTGGCATCAGAAAATGTCTCTGTCTCGTCGGGAAAAACAGTAGGCACTGAGCCGGCGGTTATAAGTGGTGCGGATGATGTCTCCATCATAGTGCCGGTGGCGGCATACTCCTGCGATATAAAAATTACAATCTCAAGGGTTAAAAACCCGCAAAAACTCACACTGCAGCGCTTCAGTCTGCCGTATGAGTTCAGTCCAAGTGGAATAAATTTCGACCAGCCGGTTACAATCACCATACCGTATGAGGTCTCCAGCTCCGGCAATTTGGCCTCAGCGTACTGGTATAATCCGCTTACCGGCACCCTCAGCCAACACGGTATAACGGACGTGGAGGATATTGTAATATCTCCGAGTTTACACGCCCTGCGTTTCAAGACTACGCACTTTACGCAATTTCTTGTTGGCGGCGGCATCGCCGCAGCAGCTGCAGGTGGTGGCGGCGGTGGTGGCTGTTCGATATCACCTAACAGCCAGGGCAATATAGTGGAGTTTTCATTGCCATACCTCGGGCTAACTGTTGTTATGATAATACTGAAATTGCGGGATGCACGAAATCGGAAGGCACGTACTATTGCAAAAGGCAAATGCTAAAAATGAACTGTCAGTCCAGCCAGTTAAATATTACTAATTCGCTGCCGGCCATCGGGTCGGTTCAATTTTTTGCCAACAGATTAAAGCAACTCGATGTTTCTTTGCTAATAGAGACCACTTTTATAACGATTGTCGCAATTTCAGCAGTCAAGCTCTTCGAGGGCGGTTCTTTCTCCAGAGTTGCCTGGCTTGCGGCCCCGGCTATTCTGATAGCAGCCGCACTCATCCCGCCGATGGTTAGAAAGCAGAAGTTGCCTGATATTGGTCTCAACGTCAGCCAGATGAAATCTTCACTTACGATACTTGGCCGGATATGTGCAGCGACTTTTCCTACCCTGTTTGCCGGCCTGTGGTTGCTTAAATCCTTCGGACTGGAATTACCTTTGCGACCTATACTTCTGCCGGCCCAGAGCAATATCTGCTGGCTATTTTATCAGTTTATGTACGTTGCGGTTGCTGAAGAAGTATTTTTCAGAGGTTACGTGCAGACTAATGTCCTGAGGATAACAAACACGGTTATAGGGGGATGGTGCAGACCGCAGCAGTGGACAAGCATAGTGATATCGGCTGCTATCTTTGCAGTTGCTCATATCGTAGTTCAAGGTCAGATAACATCAGCCCTGACGTTTCTGCCTGGGCTGGTTCTCGGTTGGCTCTTCGTCCGAACCAGGTCGCTATTAGCACCAATTCTGTTTCACGGGCTTGCCAATACCTGCTATTTTGTGATGGCAGCGGCATTGGCCTGAGGCCCCAATTAAGACGATTGTCACTGCACAAGATCATTTGTCACCATCCTCACAGTCCCATAAAACAGCTTCTCTAAATACTTGAATGCTACAAATACGCCCATAGAGCTTAATGCACTCGCAGGGGGTAAATTAAAAGCCCCGTGGTTAAGTGCAAACAGTAACAAGACGATAAATTTTCAGGTGGAAAGGGTGTATTTAAGAGAAGGAAGGGTTCAAATTGTATATACATAAGGTCTTGTTTGCAAACAAGTTAGCCCTGGCACTCGTGCTGGTCTATATGGTTGGCAAAATAGTGTTATTGCCAAAGCACAGGCAAAAAGCTCTGCCCCCTGCACCAGCACTGGGTAGCAGCAGAATGTCCATAAATAAACCGGCGAATTTACCAGGCCTGGCACCTGAAGATTATGCTGAAATCATAAAACGGAATCTGTTCGGTGCATCGGACCAGGCAACAGGCAGCGAATGGACACCAACAGCCGATTCTTTCGGTTCAGAGCTGTCGGTCTCCGAAGAGTTAGGGTTGGCGCTGTTTGGCACTGTATCCGGTAACCCCGCAGTTGCAAGAGCCGTTATAAAGGACCTCAAAACCGGTACGTTTGACCTGTACAAAATGGGGCAAATAATCGCAGGCGCTCGCATCGAAAGTATAGGTCCGGATGTCGTAATCCTGTCGCATAACGGAAAAAGAAAGATATTAAGATTTAATACCGCACCGGCCAGCGGCTACAACGACAATGACGCTGATGTGCCTTCAGCCCGAACCACTGGCGGCATCGAACCCGTGAGTACTGATTTGTCAACCCAAAAAGTAAATGCTAACACCCCGGTAAAAATTGGATACGTGGAAACAATATTAAAAAAAGCGGTTATTGAACCTTACGTCGTCGATGGCCAGACGGAAGGGCTTCGGATAACAGGTTTAGAAAACATAAAGCAGGCAAAAGACCTCGGCTTAAAAAACGGCGACGTTATCCGCGTAGTCAATGGACATCGACTGACCAGCAAGCAGAAGGCCTACCAGGTCTTCAAGAAGGCAAGGTCTCAGACCGCCATGAATATGGAACTGTTGCGTGGTAACAGAACTAAAAAACTCTCTTTTGCTTTGCAGTAAATTATGCAGATACTGCCAAACAACCTGAACATAAGTGTACAAAAAGCACGAGGGCTTTTAAGAGGCCTTTTTTGCCTTATGTGCATATTCTGTGCGGCTGCTGCCGCCGCAGAGCAATCACCCTCCGATACACCTGTAAAGCCGCCTGTACCTAACAAAGCAGATATGGATGAGGAACCCCAAGTCAAATTTATCGGGATTGGCAACCCTGACGAGCTTATATGTGTGAACTTTGACCAAGTCGATATTCGGATGATGCTTAAGACCATCGGAGATATAACCGGTATTAACTTCGTCGTGGACGATAGTGTTCGCGGCACTGTTACGGTAATGTCCCCTACAAAGATACGGCTTGGCGAAGTTTACAAGGTTTTAGAATCAATTCTGGAGGTTAAGGGCTATGCTGCTATACCGGCTGGAGACCTTGTAAAAATCGTTCCGAGAGCAGAGGCCACCAAGCGCAACCTGCAGGTTCGTGTAGGCAACAACCCCTTGGAAATCCCCAAAAGCGATTCTCTCGTCACCCAGATTATTCCGCTGAGGTATGCTGACGCCGCAGAGGTCAGTCACATTATCAGGCCTCTTTTACCTACAAGCTCATATATGGCCACTTATGCCAGGACAAATTCGATTCTAATTACAGACACATCTTCAAATATACATCATGTTGCTAATGTTATAGAAAAGCTCGATGTAACCGGCTCGAAAGAACAGGTTACCGTGATTGAACTGAAATATGCCTCTGCGCAGGTGCTTAGCGAGCAAATAACCCGCATAATGGAGAAAAGCAGGACCACCTCTTCCCAGAGTGCCCAGAACCGTGGGACTGCTCAGCTTGAGACAGGGATGAAAATTCTGCCCGATATGAGAACAAACTCTCTTATTGTTGTTGCCAATGCCCAGGATACTGAGGCGGTTACAAGATTAGCGGAACAGCTTGATATTCAGCGACCCAGCAGAGCCAGCAATGTTCATGTAACATACCTTAAAAATGCACCGGCTAAGGAGACCGCCCAATCGCTTACTGCAGCCCTCGCAAATCTGCGAATCGCCGGTGCGCTTGAGGCCAGCCAGAACACTCAGATTGCTGCCGATGAGGGCACAAACGCATTGATAATCACTGCGTCGGCCCAGGACTTTGAGGTTATCTCCGAAATTATAGAAAAGCTTGACATAGTGCGTGAGCAGGTCTTGGTTGAGATGCTCATTATGGAGGTCAGTGAAGACAGCTTAAAGGAAATAGGCATCGACTGGGCCACGCTTGACCAAGCCGTGATGGGAAGTGTTCGATTTTTCGGAGCAACGAACTTCGGTCCGCGAGTTGATTTTGCCAGCGGAGACCTTGAGGGGTTAAGTGTCGGTGCATGGAAAAAAAGCGGCTCAACTACAAGCATTGGCTCAATGCTGACTGCTTTGGAAAAACAGACCGGTGTTAATATACTTTCGACACCGCATATTATGACCTCAAATCATCACAAGGCCAGCATAATCGTAGGTGAAAACAGACCGTTTGTTACTGAATCAAGAATTACCGAAACCACGGATTTACTTACCCCCACCGTGATAAAAACATACGAGTATAAAGACGTTGGGATCAGTCTGGAAATAACACCACACATTAGTCAAGGCGGCCTGGTCAGGCTCGAGATTGACAGCGAGTTCACAAAGCTTATTGAAAGCACTTCTTCCTCCGACACTCCGACAACAGCTAAAAGGCAGGCACAGACCGTTGTTTCTATGAATTCCGGCTCGACCATCGTAATCGGAGGTCTGATTCGAGATGACAAAACGACTATTGAAAAGAAAGTACCCCTGTTTGGAGACCTTCCTCTTATTGGCGGCTTGTTCAGATATGAGAAAGACCAGCTGGAGAAAACTAATCTGCTTATATTCATAACACCTCATATCCTCGGTAGCCAGCAAGATTTGGAGCAGATAACAGAGAAAAAGAAAAGAGAAATGGGGCCAGCAATAAAAGAGCTTGAGAAAAAGAACAACGGGTACTAAAAACCGAGCGATCCTTTGGCAGTTACGAGGAGACTAACTTGGGGATACAAAATTGAACGGACAGACGTTAAAACAAAACCAGTATTTGGAAACTATATTGCCGGAACAGTTAAACCCGGAATTAGTGAGGAAACTGCCGCTTGAGTTTCTCAAACAGCAGCGTGCCATCCCTCTTGTCTTAAAAAACGGCCAGATTTCGATTGCATTAGCTGACCCGCTCAATGTAGAGGCATACGACGCTATCCTGAGCATCCTGGCCCAACCGTGCAGTCGGGTCATCTGCCCTGCTTCCGAAATAGAGCAGGCCATAAGTCGATGTTATTACCAGACTACAGGCATCGACAGTAATAATACAAACCCTAATGCGCAGAGTTCACAGGGTAATGACAATGGTATTGATGGCACCTGCATTCAAACCCAGCCAGAGGACCTGCTCAACATTGCCAACAAGGCGCCGGTCATAAAACTGGTCAATAAAATCTTCTTCCACGCCGTGCATAGCCGAGCCAGCGATATCCACATCGAGCCGTATGAAAATAAGCTGCGCATACGCTTCCGGATTGACGGCGTGCTGCACGATGTATTCACCCTGCCGAAGCAGCACGCCGCGGCACTTCTGTCGCGGTTGAAAATTATGGCGAACCTCAATATCGCCGAGCGAAGGTTACCCCAGGACGGTCAAAGCCGAATCAAAATAGGTCCCAACCTAATGGATATCCGGGTTTCGGTTATTCCGACTCTGGGCGGTGAACGGGCGGTGCTGAGATTGCTGGACAAAAGCAACAGTACGCTGGGTTTGAATGAGATAGGATTCAACCCGGAGTTACTTAAAAGCTTCAGAAATTTAATCGGATTGGCGCACGGCATAATCTTACTCACAGGCCCTACCGGCAGCGGCAAAACAACCACGCTTTACGCAGCCATCAATGAACTAAATTGCGAAGAACTAAACATACTGACGGTTGAAGACCCTATTGAATATCAACTGCCCGGTGTTGGGCAGATGCAGGTAAAGCCGAAGATAAATCTTGCGTTTGCCAATTGCCTTCGTCACATCCTCAGACAGGACCCCAATGTGATTATGATAGGAGAGATTCGCGACCTTGAAACAGCCAAGATTGCAATCCAGGCCTCCCTTACGGGTCATCTGGTTTTAAGCACTCTGCATACGAACGACTCGGCCTCAGCCGTAACACGCCTGATTGATATGGGCATTGAACCTTACCTGATTTCATCTTCAGTTGTAGCGGTTATGGCACAACGGCTTCTGCGGATTAACTGCCCGCAGTGCAAGAGACCTTACAAACCGCAGGAGCAAATAATCTCTCAGTGGAGTGAAAATGAAAAGGCATCTGTAATCAAAGGACAGCTTTACAAAGGACTTGGCTGTGATAACTGTCTTAAGACAGGATACTTCGGCAGGACAGGCATTTTTGAACTGTTAGTTATTGATGATGATGTTAAGGAACTAATAACGAGACGGGCCGGTTCACATATTATAAAAGAAGCCGCTGTTGAAAAGGGTATGAATACTCTGCGAGAGGATGGGCTATGCAAGGCGCTGGCCGGTGAAACTTCCCTTGAAGAGGTTTGCAGGGTTACACAGGATAGCGTTCAAACAAATATAGGGGTAACCGAACGTGTCAGTGGTTGAATACAATTTGCTAAGTGACGAATCAGTTCAAATACGGCAGACGGGCGAGCGTGAAAATCCTGCTGACGCAGAAAGACAAACCTACAAAAGGGACATTTTCAAAAGAGTCAGCACGAGAGACATCAGCAGGATAGCACGCCAGTTGGCGACTCTGCTGCACGCCGGTATGCCGCTTGTACCCGCCCTATCAGCGTTAGCCGAACAGCTACAAGAAGCCTCCGAGCGCAGAATAATGTGTTTGGCAGGCCAAGACAGCCCTCTTGCAAAGATTATCAAGCAAGTTACTGACAGCGTTAACGAAGGAAACTCGCTGGCCTGCGCACTTGGGAACTATCCGAATGTCTTCTCGCCTCTGTTTGTCAATATGGTGGCAGCAGGTGAAGCAAGTGGTACGCTGGAAGAGGTGCTTTTGCGACTGGCGGAAATGCTGGAGAAGCGTGTACAGCTTGCCGGCAGAGTAAAATCTGTTATTGCTTATCCCTTGATGATGGCCGCGGTCGCAACCGGAGTAGTAGTGTTTCTTTTGTCCTTCGTAGTGCCCAGTATAACACAGATTTTCCTTGAAATGAATCGGGCTCTTCCCTGGCCTACAAGATTGCTTATCTCAACGAGCGCTTTCATAAAGACATATTTGGTGTTAATCATCATTGCGGTTTGTGTAGTTTTCTTCGGAATTGCAGCCGGCTGCAGAACCAAAGAAGGCAGATTGTTTGTGGACCGCTCTAAATTAAA
>CAYONQ010000071.1:0-15366 GCA_964405375.1 uncultured Pirellulales bacterium | reverse complement strand
TCTTTCTATTCAATGGCCTCCCACACAGTTCGTACTCCGGCCACATCTGAACAAAAATTCTATCTATCCCCACTCAAAACTAAAAACTAACAACTCAAAACTGCCTCCCATTGTTTCACGTGAAACATTTTTTCACAAAAACCACTTTTTAATCTGGCAAAATTGCAGAGTTTCCGGTAAAAATCCCGAAATACCATTATGACCCGACAATTTGCTATCAACCGAACCCAATAATCAGAAAGTCAAAATATAATATCTGAAGGAGCGATTTTATGGCTGACCGAAAAAAGGAAAAACCAAAACATCTCGGCAGGGGACTGGCCTCGCTTTTGGGTCCGATAATATCAGAACCCGCCGAAACAAACCAGCTATTACCCAACACCGCCACAATCGCTAACTTCCCACCGGATAAAGAGTTACACGATTCACTGCAGCAAATCGCCCTCGATGACATATCGCCGAATCCCTATCAGCCGAGAACCGTATGGAACCAGCAGGATTTAGAGGACTTGGCCGAATCCATCAAGGCCAACGGCGTAATCCAGCCAATCCTCGTTCGCCCCGCCAAAGCCGGATTCGAGCTAATCGCCGGCGAACGACGATTCCGGGCTGCAAAATTGGCCTCGCTTAAAACCATACCCGCCCTCGTCCGCCAGGCAACCGACCGCCAGTTGCTTGAATTGACCCTGGTCGAAAACATCCATCGGGCCAACCTTAACCCCATCGAACGCGCAAAGGCCTATCAAAACTACACAACCACCTTCTCCCTGACCCAGACCGAGGCCGCCGAACGGCTCGGCGAAAACCGCTCCGTTATTGCTAACTACCTGCGCCTGCTGGACTTACCGGAGGAAATTAAACAAATGCTAATCGATGGCCGACTAACGATGGGCCACGCCCGCGCAATACTTGCCCTGCCCACTGACGAGCTTCGCCGCAAACTCGCCAACCGGGCAATGGCAGGTCGCCTTAGCGTCCGCGAGGTTGAAAGACTCGTGCGAAAACACCTCTCCGCCCAACCCTCAACAGGCCCAACGGCTCGCCCCTCTAAACCCGCCCACATCCTTGACCTGGAAAGCAAACTGTCGAGCCGGCTCGGCACAAAGGTCAGCATCGAAACCCGAAAAAACAGCCAAAGAGGAAAGGTAACTATCGAGTTTTATTCGCTGGACGAATTTGACAGAATTATGGAAAACATCGGCCTTGCCCCCGTAGAGGAGCTTTGAAAAATCACCAGATATACAGAGCTTAGCAAATTTCAATACGATTTAATGAACGCACCACAACAGAACCTCGTATTATTTAAGTAAGCAAAACAAATGTCGAACAGACTGAAAAACGGTTATCAAACCAACTTATAATTTATTTTGGGAGTATTGATTGTGAAACGTTTAGCTATCCTGATTACGATTTTACTGGTCGTGTCCCTTACCTTCACCAACAGCTTTGCCGCAGCAAAGGTTGAACAATCCGGCAAGCCGGAAAAAAGCAAGGCCCCTGAAGACAGCCCAAAACAAATCCGAAAGGCCGTATCCGATGCAAACTCACCGGCCGAGCCGAATGTGGTTAAAGCCGCCCCCGAGGAAATTCCGGAGGAGCTGGCAAAGGCAATGCAGCGCATAGAAAGTGAAGGCCGAGCGGAAACGCGAGAATGGACACGAGGCGAAGCCGGAAACAGAATAAATCTCGCAAAAACCGTCCAGGAGCAAGCCGCAACCGAGCTTAATTTCCTCCGACAGTTCGCCGTCGAAGAAGGGGCCGTCAGAACAACAAAAGCCATCGACCTCCTGCTGGCAAACAGACGGCAGCGCTTCAAGGGTATCCTCGAAAGAATGGAAGAACAAAGACAAAGAGACAGAGAACAGGACAGAGCCACACGCACACGTGACCGAACCAGAGACGAAGACCAAAGACGTCCAGACCGCGAAAGAAGAAGGAGGGAACGCGAGGACAGACGCACCCGAGACCGTCAACCAGAAAGAAACCCCAGAACATCAGGATAATATCGGTCATAAATTGAGTTGAGAACCCCGGCACACCGACACTCAGCTTAGAGCAGAACTCCGAAGCCAAAGAACAGGAACAGCTATGAGGGCGGTTATACAACGAGTCGTGCAGGCCAAAGTTGAAGTCGCCGGCCAAACAGTCGCACAAATCGGTAAAGGTCTGCTGGTTTACCTCAGTGTCGCAGCCGCCGATACCGCGAAAGACGCTCAGTTTACAGCCGAAAAACTGGTCAACATCCGCATATTTCCCGACAAAACCGGCAGGATGAATCGAAGTGCGATTGACATCGGCGCCGCCGTCCTGCTAATCAGCAATTTTACCCTCCACGGCGATTGCCGAAAGGGCCGACGCCCCGCACTTGACGCCGCCGCAGAACCAAAATTAGCCAGACAGCTTTACGAAAAAGTATCCCGGCTAATCGCCGAACAAGGTGCACCCGTCCAAAATGGCCGATTCGGCGAGTATATGCACGTAACCAGCGTTAATGACGGCCCGGTTACCTTCTTGCTCGACAGCTCACGCCTGTTTTAAACCGGCCAACCATACACAAAAAAAAAGGCCTATACCTTTACTGGTATAGGCCCTGAAAACACACGAACTTATGGGCTACTTAGCACTGCCGCTTACGGCTGCGGTGGCCACATCTTCTCAACAAGCCAGTCATCCGCCAACGCCGCATAGTCCACAAAGTTGACTATGTCCTTATTGTCCGGGTCATACGGAGGCCCCGGAGGAACCTTCTCGACAATATTGGCAGACGAATTCATCGGATGATAAATATGAGTGTCCTTGTCCCTGCCGGAATCCTCTGCAATATAACCGCTTGTCTCATCGAACTTGTACCAGAGTATCAGATTAGCATCGCCGGGAACAGCGCCGTCGGTGCCTTCATACAGCTCGTTAACATCCTGCGCCGGCAGGTTGTGGTCATAGATACGGAAGTCATCGAGTGTCGCCTGTATGAAACGGCTGCCGCCATCTTCATAGCTGCCTATATTGGCATTGGGTAACCGCGTCCCTGTATGCCTCGCTATTGTGTCACTTGCTACAGCAGAGCCACCAGTGCCGGGATTCTCATTGTCCGCTATCCACGCACCATCGAGGTAAAGTTCGCAATAGACATAGTTGTCGATCGACTTGTTGCCCATCACAAGCGCCACGTGATGCCACTCGTTTACATCCAAGTGGCTGTCCGGTATCCGCGTCATCTTGCAATCTTCCAAACGTCCCTCAAGATTGCCCTCTCTGGTACCTGTAGCGCCTATGTTCAGCCCTATATCGTAGCTTGTGCTGCTAAAGATATGTACACGATACGACTCTTCCTGGTCGTAGTCGTCGTTCTTTACCCACGACGCGATGGTCCTGTTCTGGAACTCAGGTAAGAGGTAATCGTCAATATCGACCCAGTCATTGCTGTCGTCGGGGGTGTCCTCGTGGCCGTCGAATGCCAGACAATTACCCCGACACGGGTCACTAACCCAGCCGCCGGGGGGCAGGAAGGCGTCCGGGTCCAACAAACCGTCAAAGCCGATGCTGTTGGAATCACTAATCAGCCAGTCGCTTCCCATATCTTCTATGTCTTCAAAGTTAACGATGCAATCACCGTTAATATCACCGTCCAGGTCCACATAATCAGTCATACATCTAAGAGCATACTTCCTGATTTCGTCAAAGTACACATAACCATAGCCGCGGTCGGTTCCGTCACCAACACCAAGATGTATCTTCCTGATATCGGTCAAATCCAAATCAGGATTATCGAACGCTGCCAGGTCGATGTTCCATTCGTGCCAATACGCATCCAGGTTCGGGTCGGTAAGCGTTACCGTATCAGTATCGCCGCCTGAACCGTCCTCCAGACGAACATACATCTCACCAAAATCTGACGTTGTGCCGCCGCCGGTCGATGCCATGTACGATACCGCCAGCGCCTTCGCAAAACCGCCGCCGGTAAAATCCCGACCGGTAATGGGAATATCTCGCCACGCCTCAGCATAGTACGGCGGAGTATATCCTGACATAGTCGTAAGCACGAACATCATCTCCATAAACTGGTTACTGTCGTCGGCACCATCTTCAACCGTCTGCTCAAGCACCAAAGCGTGTGCATTCTTCGCCTTATTCCAGGTGCCGAGCATGTTCGAAGGACTCGTATATACCTCCCAGTCGTCCACCGTAAGATATGCATACACCTTAAAGCCCCAGACGTCGCCTCTGACAGTGCCGTAAACGCTGTTGACCTCATCGATACGCCAGTAGTAAGTCTCTCCTAACGTAAGACCGCACGGGTCATAGCAGACCCGACTGGCATCACCCACACACGGAGCAGCGTCCGTGCCCATGTACACATCGTTGGAATCATCGGCAATGTTTACATCCTGCTCATTGGTGCCTAAGTATATCTCGTGAGTATCCGCAAAAGCGCCGGGACGCCAGCTAAGAATCGCACCAGGCGCCGTCTCGTCCGCGCCGGACGGCTCGTCGTCATCTTCGGGGTCGGGCATCGTCGCCTTGCCTTCGTCAACCGTAAACGACCAAACCCTGCCTGTAACTATCGTCGGACCGACCAGAATCTCGTCGATACGCCAGTAGTAAGTCTGCCCCAGCGCAAGAACACCAGGGTCAAAATCCGTCCCTGGCTGATTGCCTTTGAACGTGCCGCCAGTACCATCGGTAACATTGGCTTCGTTCGTGCCGAAATAAACATCGTGCGAAGTTGCACCAACGCCCGCCACCCAGTTAAGGTTCGGGTCAGGCCAGGCGTTCGGCCCAATCCCAACGTCATAGTCGCCTCTGCCGGGATTCGGCTCCGTCGCCCGCGCAAACGTCGGCTTGGTAACGCCCGTATTATAAATCGCCACAATCTCGGGCTCCGTCTTCGCTATGTTCCAAATGGCAACATCATCAAGAAGACCGCAGAACGACTGGCTGCCATCACCCGTGCCTTGACTGGTGCTGGAATTCCCGATAAGCACATTACTCATAAACGCTGTCATACCGGTGTAGGGAGCACTGATTTTAAGGTCGTTACCATCAAGAAAAACGCGACCGGTGCCATCATTGGAATCAGGCAAATTGTCCCACGTCACCGCCAGATAGTACCATGTATCGAGTTGTAAAGTCCATATGTACTGCTGCCAACGCAGGTTGTCGCCCAGTCCAAAGCTGATCTGACGAATAAAGGGGTCGCCTGTAGCATCAAACCAGACACGCTTTCTGCCGCCGCTGCCCGTACCATGAGCAAATCTCATATTACCATCCCTGCGGTTCGTCGGCTGCGGGTCTTTCAGCTTCAGCCACATCGCAAGCGTCCCATCCGGCCAGTTCGGGTCTATCGGCTCGTCCGCCTCATCCATATCTTGGGCAGCGATATAGGTGCTGTTACTGTCGCCGAACTGCACAGCGCCGTTAACCATACCGCCCGCCGGCTGCCACGTTATACCGTCTGCATCCGTCTCGCCAAGCAGCCGCCGACCCCAGTGAAGCTCGCCGTCATAATCATGACCGGCTACGTCACCGGCAACATTGCCCCACGACTCGTCCATCTGCCAGTAGCCAACCAGGTTAGGGTCCGCAGCATCTGCCGTGCTCGTCACCGCCAGACCCAAAAACAAAACAAATGAAATTAAATAACACAATTTTCTGCACATAATACTCCTCCTTCAAAAACCAAAACCTAAAAATGTTCTTCGGCCATTCGCCAAAAACCTCTTTTTCCAAACAATCAAACTTGCGCAGCTATAACGCTACCACACAAACTCGCGCCTTCTACTACGCAAATGCAGATAACGAAATCCCACACCTCGCTCACACACTTCTCCTCGCTTAGCAGGTGTCTTTGTCCCAAAAAACCACGGGCTCGCTCACCTACCACTTATACCAAATTAACCCCCTTTTCGTCAAGAAAATTCTCGAAATTCCATAAAAAAATAAATATTATCGGTATTAGCGGCAAAATTAACCCCATCTTCTAAAATTATCGCAGGACCGTGCCGGCTCACAAGCCCATCTCTCCCAAAACCACACCGCAGGCCTGCGAACCGTCCATAAACCCTCTTTACACCACATAATCTCCCATCAGAACACCTTTGGCACTGGCTGCCATACCGGCCACAAAAAAAGGGCCTATACCGAAATCGGTATAGGCCCAAAACTGCAAACGCTACTAATTTTTAACGAAATTAGCGTTTCCTACGCAATAGAGCTAATCCGCCAAGACCAAGCAACGCTATCGTTGCCGGCTCCGGAACTGCTGTTAACGTCAGGATATCTCCAAAGGCATTCCAGCTCTTGACGACGAGGTACTCCACACCGCCTACCGTGGTGCCGCTGTACTTGCCGTACGCTCTCAACCAGCCTTTGCCCAGAGCATAATCGATTTCAGCATCAATATCCGTCGCGTCCTGCTCACCGGCTGTGGCGTCAATTACCATTGTAGCACCTACCATTACCTCACCTACCAGTGTACCTGCCAGGTTAGTTATACTCTCCTCAAAGCCAACATAGTCGAAGTCAGCAAGCCCACCAGTAATATCAATAAAGGTTGTACCGAGGCCGTACGCCGTGTCCTGCGTCCTGGCGCCAGGCTTGTACTTGACAACGTCAAGCGTGCCGCCGCTCATATTGAAAGTGGCAGGGCTCCTGCGGCCTATACGAAGGGTACTGCCGGACACCTTAACGAGTCCGCCCTGCATATCCACCAGCGCTGTATCAATACGGCTGCTGTTGCCTATGTAAAATCCATCTCCACCGGTGACGTCTATACTTCCGCCCGTTATCGTCAGAATACCACTCTTGTCGGTTCCACCAATGCTCAGCTTGGAAACGGAGATGGTCTCCGTACTGATAATCGGAGTGTTAGCCATCGTGTCGGTATTGGCCCAGCCGATAAACGGCGAGTCAGCCGTGCCGGGTATCGCACCGGCATCCCAGTTGCCGCCCGTGCCCCAGGCCTGGCTGACAGTGCCAATCCACGTCGGACCTGCCGAGGCGGTGCTCGCTAAACCAAGCACCAAAACTAAAAGAAACAATTTTCTACACATAATACTCCTCCTCTTTCAGTCAAAACATCAAGTTCTCGCCATTCTGGCTACAAACCAAAATAGCTGCTTTGGCTACAAGCCAAAACATCCGTCGTCCTCAACGAGCATCCATTAACCTTCACCTTCACCAATATAAATAAATGCACACCCGTCTCAAACAACGCTCCAAGCAGACACAAACATCCCACACAATGCTGTGACTGTCCGGAAAAATAAGCAATCTGTAAATTTGGCTTAGATACCCTCTCTCCGTGGGAGGCCCTAAGCGGTCAGTGAAACACAAAGCCTGCTGGTTTCACTAATTTCACTTTACCAGATTACCCATATCCCCGTCAATAAAAAATGTTATAGGATGTTAAAAATTATTGACCGAAATCCTGCAAAACGCATAACCTCTGTATCTACAAGCCGTTACAATTGCTTCAAAAACAAATTTTCATCCAAAAATTTTTAATTTACTCATTTTTTTTACGCCGGCCTCGGCCAGTTTCTCTTAATAACTCAAACTCGCCGATTTGTAGCAAATGTTAAACCCGCCCATCCGAGGGGCGGGTTAAATGTAAGTCGATTTTTGACAATACATTCCGCAATTTTGCACTTTGATTTTTACACTTTCAACGCCATCCGCCGTCAGGCGGGTTCCGCAATTTTGCATTTTGCACTTTGATTTTTGCACTTTCTATCCCCCCCCGCACCCGCTCAAAAATTCATCGACCCTCGCATTATTAAACGGAACACTTTACCGGCATCCTCACAACCCTTGAACAGGAATACCTTTGGCGGTAACATACTCCTATGAGCAAAAATCCCCGAAGACCCGAAAGCAATACCCAACAGAATATCGACCGATTACCAGAAAGTACCATCGACCAGGGAAACGACACCTCGAAACAATCAGCCCCGTTAGAAAGCGGCTTTCTAACGGGGCTGATGGCCCTGATTATCGTTGTTTGCGCTATAGTGTCGGTGACGCACTGGCCGGCACTATCGGCACAGGCCAACTTCTTCGACGACATCGAATATCTAAATGAAAATCTATTGGTGCAAAACCCCTCCTGGACATCGGCACGGCGGTTCCTCACAGAAATCCTCGAACCATCAACCGTCGGCGGTTACTATCAGCCCCTCGCTATGATTTCGCTGATGGCCGATTACGCACTCGGCGGGCGACCCGACAACCTCCGACCCTTCCATCGTACCTCCCTCGCACTGCACACAGCAAATACCGCTCTAATAATTGTGCTGCTTTATCTACTCTTCGGCCACGTGTGGGCTGCGGCAGCCGCCGGTCTGCTCTTCGGCCTCCACCCTATGACCGTCGAGCCGCTTTGCTGGGTCAGTGAACGTAAAACATTATTAGCGGCATTCTTCGCCCTCTGGTCCCTCGTCCTTTACGTCCGTTTCACCCGTAAGAATAATTGGAAACTTTACCTCGGCTGCCTGACAATGTACATCCTCGCCCTGATGTCAAAGCCGACCAGCTTACCGCTGCCGGTGATGATGCTACTGCTCGACTATTGGCCGCTAAAACGCCTCAATCGCCGGGCCATCCTCGAAAAACTGCCACTTTTTGTCGTCACAGCCGTCTTTGCACTTATAACTTATATCTCGCAAAGCCGCACCGGCACCACCGTCTCGCCGACCCAGTACGGCCCACAACGCATCCCTCTAATCCTCTGCCACAACATCATCTTCTATCTCTATAAGATTATCTGGCCGGCCAACCTCTCTTCACACTATGCCTTCCCCGAACCGCTTGCATTGTCAAACCCGATAATACTTACCGCTGTCATTGGTACGGCCATACTCGTCCCGTTGTTGATAATCTCGCTGCGATGGACACCGGCAGCTATGACGGGCTGGCTGCTCTTCTTCATAGCAATTTCACCCACCATCGGTATCATCGGATTCACCAACGTCATTGCAGCGGACAAATTTGCATACCTGCCCTCGCTGGGGCTGCTGATGCTCTTGACATCATTACTAAGCTGGCTCTGGACAATTAACGCCCGCCTCGGCGCTCGTCTCGGCGTAGGCTTGCCGAGCCGTAGCCGGGAAGCCTCCGGCGTAAGCTGGGCCGCCGGCAAGCTCGCTGCACGACAAACGGCGATAGTGACAGCCCTACTCGTATTGGCCTCCACAGAGGCAATCGCCACCCGCCGATACCTCGCACACTGGAGCGACACGGTTCGGCTTTGTGAACATATATTGACACTAACCCCCAATGCGGCAAGGGTCCACAGCCAGCTCGGCCTTGCGCTTAAATCACAGGGAAAGCTCGACGAAGCTATCAAGCACTATAACGAGTCGCTGAGAATCAACCCCGACTACGCAAATGCACACAACGACCTCGCCCTTGTACTCACCCGGCAGGGCAAACTCGACGAGGCCATCGCACATTACACCGCCGCGCTAAAGCTCGACCCTGACCTCTACCCGGTACACAGCAATCTGGCAGATGCCCTCGCACGACAGGGCAAACTCGACCAGGCCGTTGCACATTATACCGAGTCGCTGAGAATCAACCCCGACTACGCAAATGCACACACCCGGCTCGCCGTCTTACTCCTCAGGCAGGGTAATACCAACCATGCCGTCACACACCTTACCGAGGTATTGCGAATCAGGCCCGGCTCCGCTGAAGCACACAACAACTTGGGTGTCGCACTGCAAGCTCAGGGCAAATTAGACCGGGCAACTCATCATTATCGCCAGGCACTGCAGGTAAAACCAGACTATCCCGACGCCCACAACAACATAGGCAAACTTCTCGCACGACAGGGCAAACTCGACCAGGCCCTCACACACTTCCGTCACGCACTACACACCACACCCGACTTCCCCGACGCACACAATAACCTCGGCGTTGTGCTTACCCGACAGGGAAAACTCGATGAGGCCATCGCACATTTCAACGAGGCACTGCGAATCAACCCCAACTTCACCGAGGCACAAAACAACCTCGACATTGCACTTGCCCAACAAAACAAACGCGATGAGACCGCCCAACCTCATACCGGCTCATCGACAGAGGATTCTCCCGATTAGCACCGATCACGCAAAACTATCCCCCGCCCGTCTCTGGGCACATATTGCCTTGACAGCGCAGCTCCTGATTAACCACCCCTAACCCAAACGTCATTCTTCGCTATGGCCGGATACTTCCCTTCCGGCTCAATACGCAATCACTTTGTAGGCCCAAGTCCAAACTCAGCAGAAAGACGCCTGCCGTTCGGACACAGGCACATAACCTGCAGTATGTAGCTTTTGTCGCTCCTCGGCCCGAAGTCCAGATTGAACTCGTAGGCCCTCAAAAAATCCCGCCAGTAATTATTATTCTCGCTTCTGTCGGTCAGGTCAACATCCGGCCAGATAACAACCCTTCCGCCCATCGGCTGACCCGACCGGGGAACCTTCTCATACAATTCAAACCGAAATATCGCAGGCCCTTTCACCTGACAGCCAAACGAATCCAGCAAACTGACGTAAACATTCAGCCGCAACGTCTCCTCCCCATCGCCGACACTGACAAACTCGGTCAACGGCATAATATCTATCTTCTCCGCCGCATAATGATGGGTATAGATAAAGGCGCTCTCACGACCCCCCGACGGCCCAACACCCCCCCGCATCGGCTCACAACCCGCCGCCGATAACAACGCAAACAAAAACAACCACCTTATCACACCAACCACCTTGATGTTACCTTCCACTTCTTAAATATCCTCTGACCTTTGACTTCTGACTTTTTTACTTCGACTTTCATTATTCCTTGTTCGATATTCGATATTCTTCTCTTTAGCTCATCTGACTTCTGTCCTTAGCTACAGGTCCTCATCCAGCATATGCCCCAGCCGATGTTTCTTCGCCCGCAGATAGTCAACATTATGTTTGCCCGGCTTAGCCCTCAGCGGTATCTGCTCAACTATCTTTATCCCATAGACCTCCAATCGGCTTATCTTCTTCGGATTGTTCGTCAGTATCCGTATCTTCCGCAGCCCCAAATCCCGGCAGATTTGAGCGCCTATCCCGTAATCACGCCTGTCCGCCATAAACCCTAACTTCAGATTCGCCTCGACCGTGTCCAGCCCCTCTTCCTGCAGCTTATAGGCATGCAGCTTATTCTTCAGCCCGATACCTCTGCCTTCCTGCCTGAGATAAATCAACGCCCCCTTACCGCACTGTTCAATCATCTTCATCGCAGTTACTAATTGATAGCCGCACTCGCAACGCTGCGAACGAAACAAATCCCCCGTCATACATTCCGAATGCACCCTCACCAAAACCGGCTCATTATGTTCTATCGGCTCACCCTTCTCATCAAGCTCGCCTATCCCGCCCTTGCACAACGCCAAATGCGGCTCGTCGCTCGTTATACTCTCATAGCCAATCAGCTTAAACTCGCCGTAGTCCGTAGGCAGATTCACGCACTCAACGCGCTCAATCTGGCTCTCTCGCTGCAGCCGGTATTCTATAAGCTTCGCAATCGAGGCAATCTTAAGCTTATGCTTCTCGCAGAACTCCATCAGCTCCGGCACACGAGCCATCGACCCGTCCTCATTCATAATCTCGCATATCACACCAGCCGGCTTCAAGCCCGCCAATCTCGCCAAATCAACCGCGCCCTCCGTCTGGCCCGCCCGAACCAGCACGCCACCCCCGCTGGCACGAAGCGGAAATATATGACCGGGACGCGCAAGGTCAGACGCCTTTGTTCCGTCCGCAATCGCAACCTGAACAGTCCGAGCCCTGTCAGCAGCGCTGATACCCGTCTTTATACCATCAGCTGCATCGATACTCACCGTAAACGCCGTCCCGAACCGGGCCGTATTATCTACAGTCTGCGGATAAAGCCCTAACGAATCACATCTCTCAGCCGCCAAAGGAAGACATATAAGACCCCGCCCGTACTTCGCCATAAAGTTAATAATCTCCGGCGTTACCCTCTCCGCAGCGCAGACCAAATCCCCCTCGTTCTCACGGTCCTCCGCATCGACCAGAACAATCATCCTGCCCGCTCGAAGCTCCTCCAAAACATCCGGTATCTCACTGAATCCCACCGCCATTTTCGCACCTTCCCGAAGCGCCGACGCATTCACGCATCTACTCATTCACGCATCAACGCATTCACTCATTCGCCTGTTCGTACTGTTCAATATACCGGCTGCCCGCCCGAATGTAAATAAGGGTCGCCAGTATCGCCGTACCCGCCGCAGACCACCACAATACACGCAATACCCATATCCACCCGGGCACAAACCCGCTGATTTCCGGCGCAAGCAAAATCCCCGCCACCATCGACGATTGCAGCACCGTCGCAATCTTGCCGATTAACGCAGGGACAATACGAACCTCTGAAGTGATAAAATAAACAATCAGAAAACCAATCAGCAAAAACAAATCCTTCCCGATTATCAAAACCACCACCGTCGGCGGAAGCGAAAAACCCGCCACCCCCGCCCGCTTCGATGTCAACAGCAAACACGCACACGTTATAAGCAGCTTGTCCGCCGTCGGGTCCAAAAACGCACCAAGCCGCGTAACCTGCCTGTTCCTCCGGGCCAGAAAACCGTCGAGCACATCGCTGCCCGCCATAACCAAAAAAATAAAAATCGCGACATATCGCATCACATCCTGCATCGTCTCGCTAAGTGCCGGCTGATTTATCTTCAGCATACAACTGACAAACGGGATTATTAAAAGCACCCGCAAAATCGTAATCCGATTCGCCCAGCTCAACCTCATAACACACTTCCTTTGTCATTCCTGCGGAAGCAGGAATCCATCCGCTATCCGCTATGAGTTTACCCCGCACTTTGATGCGGGGCTATACGCTAATATACTCAAGCTGACCGATTTGTAGCTCTGCCACAGGTAGCAAATGTTAAGTGTGAGTCGATTTTTGACAATACATTCCGCAATTTTGCGCTTTGCACTTTGATTTTTACATTTCCAAAGCCGTCCCGACCCTGTCGGGGTTCCGCAATTTTGCATTTTGCACTTTGATTTTTACACTTTCAAACTGGCCATCGGTCAGTTTGAGTAATATATAACCGCAAAAACCCCTTTTAGCAACAAATATCACTTGAAGCCCCACGCCTCGGCGATATAATCACAGAGATTTATTGACACCTGTAATTTTTACGCAATACGATATACGCAATACGCACGACGAAAATATGACCAGACTCAGCGTCAATCTGAATAAAGTCGCTCTCCTGCGAAACCAGCGGGCTCTCGGAATACCGAGCGTAATAAAAACAGCCCAAACAGTAATCAAGGCCGGCGCACACGGCATAACGGTTCATCCCCGACCCGACCAGCGGCACATAAAATACTCCGATGTATATGAGCTGGCAAAAATGCTCACCGTCGAGTTCAACATAGAAGGCAACCCATTCACCGGCAAATATATGGAAATTGTCAGTCAGGTCAAACCGACACAAGCCACACTGGTACCAGACGACCCAAACCAGAATACTTCCGACCACGGCTGGAACCTGCACGCCGACGCCGACCGCCTTATACCAATCATAAAGCAGTTGAAAAACGCAGGTATTCGCGTCAGTCTTTTTATGGACCCCGCTCCCGCCGGCATCGAACTGGCAGGCAAACTCAACACCGACCGCATCGAACTCTACACCGAACCTTATGCCCGGGCATTTAGAAATAATGAAAACTTACAGCAAACGCTGAATCAGTACGTCGAGGCAGCTAAGCTCGCAGCCGACATCTCCCTGGGACTAAACGCCGGACACGACCTCAACCTGAAAAACCTCCGGACATTCTGCTCCGCCGTCCCCGGCATCCTCGAAGTCTCCATCGGACACGCACTTATAGCCGATGCTATCGAAATGGGGCTGTATAACACCGTAAAAGAATACTTGAAAGTTCTATCACAAACGAAATAATGGTCAATACTCAAAAACACAACAGCCCGAAGAGCTTCTCTGCGAACTCTGCGGTAAAAAAGAAAAGGAGCTTAAAATGTTTACCGGCGCAATGGTGGCGTTAATCACGCCCTTTCAGGACGGAGAAGTCGATTTCCAGACACTCGAAGAGCTGCTTGAATTCCAGCTCGAAAACGGCATAGATGGGATAGTCCCCTGCGGCACGACCGGCGAATCACCCACGCTAAGTCACCCAGAGCACAAAAAGGTCATCGAAAGGGTCGTCAAAACCGTCGCAGGCCAGGTACCCGTCATCGCAGGTGCCGGCTCAAACTCCACCGCAGAGGCAATCGAGCTTGCCGCATTCTCCAAAAAAATCGGGGCCGATGCAACGCTTCAGGTTGACCCATACTATAACAAACCGACGCAGGAGGGCTTCTATCAGCACTTCAAAACAATAGCCGAGGAGGTTGACCTGCCCGTAGTATTATACGACATCCCGGGCCGATGCGGCGCAGGTATGACAGCCGATACCGTCGTCCGGCTGGCCGAAATCGAGAACATCGTCGCAATAAAGGATGCAACCGGAAAAATGGACCACGCAAGCGAAATCGCAACCCGCTGCGATTTGACCATCCTCTCAGGCGACGATTCTATGACGCTGCCAATCGCCTCCGTAGGCGGAAAAGGCGCTGTCAGCGTCGTAGCAAACATCGTCCCGGCAGACGTAAAGGCAATGACAGATTTAATCCTCGCAGGCGACCTCGTCTCCGCACGAAAATGGCACAACAAGCTCTTTGCTCTATGCAGGAACCTGCTCTCGCTGGCCACAAACCCCATCCCCATCAAGGCCGCAATGGCAATGCTCAATATGGCCTCCGACGAAATGCGACTGCCGATGACACCTTTGCCCGAACCCCAAAAAGCCGTCCTGAAACAAACACTAATCGCCTACGGCCTGCTAACCTGAAATCCCCTTTTATGTCATTGCGAGGCCTTTAGGCCGAAGCAATCCCGATTAGCCCCGTTGCTCGCAACGGGGGCTTTAGTTTTAGCCCTGCCGCTCGCCTGCCCCTTTAATCAGTTGACAGGGGCGGCAGGGGCAATTCCTTCCCGCACCACGTAACACGACACCTGTCCTAGGCAGCGCCGGAGGATTCGATATTCCCCCAGTCATTTCGAGCGAGCGAAGCGAGTCGAGAAATCTATTAAAATGCTTGCCCCGCACCGAATGGGGCGGGGTCATTGCGATAAACGGCCAAATCGTCCAGAAAAATAGCAAAAGTTCTTGATTATGGGACCCGCTCCTGTTATAATTATAGGCTAAACTCATCAAAAAAACAAAAGGTTTATAAATAGTTACTACTAATAAGTTACTCAAACTGACCGATTAGAGGGATTTTGATGGTAGCAATTATCAAACAAAA
>CAYONQ010000070.1:0-15494 GCA_964405375.1 uncultured Pirellulales bacterium | reverse complement strand
CGAAAAAGGCATACGTATCGGGAAATAACGAAGCAACATGCCCATCTGCACTCATTCCAAGAATAATCAGGTCAAACCGAGGCATTCTATTTCCCATCAGCCCGACCACGTTATGAATGGTTCGCTCATATATTGAAGCTACGTACCCGCAATTGGAGTTTTCAGAACAAATACGGTGCACATTTTCCGCAGGGATACCGACCCTGGAGATAAGCCGGCGAACTGCCAAGCTGCAATTATTGTCCCTCAAATCAGGCGGACCGCAGCATTCATCCACCCAGAACAGGTGTATCTTATCCCACAACAAGCCCCTTGACCGGGACCGCTCACCAAGCAGCTCAAAGAAATGCGTTGGTGTATGTCGTGATACCGCTACACAGAAGCGTTCTCTCGCCTTAATTGCCTTCCGGGCATCACTGACGAAAAGCTCTAACGCCTCTTGTGCGAGTTTCTGGAAGCTGGCAGCAATAGTTACATTTGGCTTTGCATTCGTGGCTTTCACAACAGCACCTCTTTCTAAAAACCCGCCCTGCTATGCCCGCAGGCGCCGGAACCTGGTTAAATGTGGACGCCGCAGTAGCCAATCTCATCACAGACGGCCTTCATCCTTTCCCAGACCCTGGCATCGCCGACTATCCCAAGGGCAATTGGATAGAGGATTTCATCTTCCTGAAAGAGATGTACCAGCATTATCTGAGAGAGATTCCGGGTGATGGTGGTAAGTCTGGCCTTAAATTGTTCGACGCCGATTTTGTGGAATGATGCCGTCAAGCCGACAAGGTTGTCGATTTCGGCCCTGATGCTAATATGGTCATCCTGTACGGTCAGACAGCAGCCAATCCGGCTATGCCTTCCCAGGTATGGGAAGATAACGTCCTCTTCCCGCTCAATATGTTCCTTCATAACACTCAGATGCTCTATGATGTGAGCAAGCTTGCGAAATTCCGAGCTGACGTCGGTCAGATGGCCCATTTGCTGGATGGCACCTACAACATCATTCAAATCGGCGAGAAAACACCGAATTAAATCATGCTCGACTAACACCAGCCGCAGGAGATGGTTGGCAGGCAGCAATGTCCCCCAATTGCCGTTCCGGCCTTCAGGTATTCCCATAAGCATAAACGTCGCCGAGAGATGCTGAACAACCTGAGCTGAATAACCCTCGTTGATTAGATTCTGTTTCGCTGCGGCGATATCCTCAGGATGCACACTCGTTATAAATTGCTCGGCCTCTCCACGAAGCAGCTTCGGGTCTTCGCCCTGATAGATTCGTTTTAAGAGTTGTGTTACTGCCTGGGTTTGGTTGTTTTCATATATATTTGCCATTTTGTGCTCCCTCCCCCAAAATATGCAGCTCGTAAGACCGAGATTTCAAATCACCTATGCCTCACTACGCCTGCCTCCGAAACCAGACCTTGTTAAGAAATTAAGGCCTTATTCAAACTCATCAATGAAAACGGTAGGTTTTCCCTAATATTGTTTATTGTTATCGCGGCGGTATGAAAGCCGCGGCTGCTTTCATACTGGGCTTGTCGTTGGCTGTGGTTACAACTCCAAACCCAGCAGGGGAAAAGAGGATAGAATTCTTTATCTTAATGCCCGCTTACCATTATCACGGCAAGGCCGTGCTGGCTTTCGCACTGGGCCTGATAATGCCGCTTTACGTGAATCCGTTTTTCTCGGTTATCAAGCCCAGCCTGCTGGGAGAAAGCTCTTAATAATATAAAACTGTTTGTTGCGTTTCCGGCCGCTGTTGCTGTCTATCACTTAACAACCCGAGTGATTTCAATGCCCTGTTTGTTCATCACGCCTGCCGCCAAAGCCATATTGTCTGTCTATAATCCAGTTGAGCAAAGCCCGTGCCAGCATAATAACCACCCCTTATAACCTCCAGCAGGACCCTACAGGCCGCTGGCTCTCATTTTGATTTCGCAAATTGAGAAAATCCGGACTTTTTGACTGTATCGGCCTAAAAGAGCTGTGCTTCACCCTCTTGCGGATTCAGATATCCTATTTATTCCCCCTGAATCCCAATATAATCCTGCAAAATGGGCCATCATCTGAAAATTTACTTGAAAAAGGGGTTTATTTATGTTATCATAGAAGCAAGAATTTACGGCAGAAAACTACACACTTAGGAGGTTGACAAGTGGGGGAGGCAACTTTGCCTTTGGGGTTTTGCCGCTACCGGTGGAGCAGGTGAATGAGTTACAGTACATCGAAAATTCTTGTAATCGGACTGGTGGTTTGTATCGTTGCTCTCTTGGGGCCTACACAAACCGCCGCAGCAACCGAAGATAAGCCGGCAGAAAAGACACTTCAGCCGCAGGCGCTGGATTACGCCGGAATCTACGCCTTAAGACAGATAGAGCCAAACCTGACAGGTGCCGGCGCCAAATTCGCCGTTATCTGCCGAAGCGTTACCTATACCGACGGTGAACCGCAAAACGATTACCGGCCGAACACAGCGCACAACTGCTTCGCAAACAGGCAATTCGGCTTTCACGACCAGGGCGAACTGCCGGCGGGCATCTCACCTCACTCGACAGCCATCTGCTCTATACTCTTTGGCGAAGACCCCAACGCCTCCAATCAGCAATTAGGACAATTCCATTACCAAGGCGCAACACCGCACGCCCAGGCCGACATCTATGAATTCTGGCACTTCTTAATCAACAACGTATATCCCCACTCACCGCCCGATGCAGATATTGTAACCGCCGGCATCGGCAGCCAGTTCGAGGATTGGTGGACAAGAGGCATCGAATCATTGGCCGAGCATCACGGCACTGTCGTTGTGGCCGGTATAGGAAACGGCTCGTCCGCTCACGACCCTGTCCTTTATCCCGCCGCATCAGCGAACGTCATCGGAGTCGGCGTGGTTGATGCCGTAAACGGCGACGACCTGGCAAATTTCTCACTGACGTATCCCCAGCATTCCAGCGCCGGCCCGACTGCGGACGGCCGATGCAAACCCGACATCGTCGCACCCGGTAATTGCCTGGCCGCCGATGCACAAGAACCTAACCGCTACGAACCGACCGGAAGCTGGGCGAGCTTCTCCACCCCGACAGTCACAGGGACAATCGGCCTGCTGGTTCAGAAGGCCAAACAGGACACCAATCTTGCTGACGCCGTCTCACCAAACGGCGGAAACTGCGTAATAAAGGCCATCCTGCTAAACTCGGCCAGGAAACCGCCCTACTGGCACAAAGGCATCCTCTCAAAAGACGACGACCACTCCGTGCCGCTGGACTACGTTCAGGGAGCGGGGCTGTTAGACGCCGTCAGCGCTTACAAACATCTAATCGCAGGCCCAAACAAGCCGTCTGAAGCGGCGGCAATCGGCTGGGACCTGAACCAATTAGACAAAAACGATAATACGCAAAATACCTACAAAGTCGCTCTCACAGAACCAGCGGACAAATTCATTACCGCCACCGTTGTCTGGAACAAACATTACAACAGCGCCTATCCCTTTGAAGCAATACCGGCAAAAGACGCCGACCTTCGGCTGGAACTGTGGGCAATCGACACAGAGAACCGCAGCAACAACTATCTGCTCGATTACAGCGATAGCGGCGTCGATAACGTCGAGCATATCTACGCCGCTGCAGACGCCAACTATACTAATTACGAGATTGTCGTTTCATACAACGATGCTGACGAGCCGAACCGGCCGAATAAAACGCAACACTACGCCCTCGCCTGGAATGTCAGCAACAGGCAGGATACCGACAATATCCTCTGGTATGACCTGAATTCAGACGGCGTTGCAGACGATTCGGACATTATCGTTCTGCTCGATAACTGGCTGACCAGCATAAAAACACCTGATAGTTTCCTGCTCGGCGACATCAACAACAACGGCACAATCGACGCCGGCGACCTGCAAATCTTCCTAAATCACATAAAGCATTCGCCAGAATAATACACAGGATAGTCCTGATTCCTTAATTCATAGTTTTTAACTGAAATACCGCTGCCACCGCCTCGCCGGCAAGGCAAAATCCGACCCACATCACGCAATACGCACGACGCAATACGAATTAAAAAACCTCTTTCAATTCCCCGCTATTTCTGGTAAAAGTACAATCCGCAATACGCAGAAAGACATACGCAATACGATATTATGAAATTGATTGTAAGAAAATCCCGGCTGAAGGGCACGGTGGTAATTCCCGGCTCTAAATCTCACACTATTCGTGCCGCTGCAATCGGCTCGCTGGCCGCCGGTCAAAGCATCATCCGCAAGCCGCTGGTATCGAGCGATACCCAAAGTGCGGTCGATTGTTACCGGGCTTTAGGCGCACAAATCGATACGTCAGATTCGACAATCTGGAAAGTAACCGGCGCAGGCGGACAAATTACCGCACCGCAAAAGAACATCGATGTGGGCAATTCCGGAACAACGCTGCGTATCGGGATGGGATCAGCCGCTCTGGCCCGAGCCGGCCAAACCACAACTCTCACCGGCGATGAGCAAATCCGAACCCGGCCCGTCGGGCCTCTGATGGACGCCCTGGGCAAGCTCGGTGCAAAATGCGTCAGCGTCAACAACAACGGCAAGCCACCAGTCCGGGTAACCGGCAAACTTGCAGGCGGAAAGACCGCTATCGTCGCATCTACCAGCCAGTATCTATCCAGCCTGCTGTTGTGCTCGCCTCTGGCAGCCGAGGACACCGAGATAGATGTTACGCTGCTAAACGAACCCGGCTATGTGCAGATGACGCTCGACTGGCTCGATAAACAAACAATAGAGTACGAAAATGAAAATATGCGCAAATTCAAAATCAAGGCAGGCCAAAGCTACAAACCCTTCGATGCGATAATCCCCGCCGATTTCTCCAGTGCCACGTTCTTTCTCTGCGCCGCCTGCCTCACCGCAGATGAGCTGACCCTACTGGGACTGGATTTCTCAGACAGTCAGCCGGACAAGGCCGTGGTCGATTATCTAAAGGCGATGGGCGCCGATATCACCATCATCGCTAATTCGGTAACCATCAAGGCGGCGCCGCTTAAAGGTGTCGAAATAGATATGAACAAGACACCCGACGCACTGCCTGCTATGGCCGTTACCGCCGCTTTTGCCGAAGGCCAAACACGACTCGTAAATGTCGAACAGGCACGGGGCAAAGAGACCGACCGGATTAAGTCTATGGCCGAGGAACTTAAAAAAATGGCTGTAGATGTTGAAGAATTGCCCGACGGGCTTATAATACGGCCCGGCAGAGTCAAACCAGCCGAATTGAACGGCAGCAGCGACCATCGAATTGTAATGGCATTATCGCTGGCAGGATTAAATTTAGACGGTCGAACCAGTATCGATACCGCCGAAGCAATCAATGTTACTTTTCCCGATTATGTAAAGCTAATGAAAAGCATCGGCGCAGATATGGAACTAAAATAACAGGAGAAATAAAATGATTGGCTGTTCATTAGGACGATTTTTTCAGGTAACCGTTGCCGGCGGCTCCTATCAGGAAGGCCTGACCGCTGTAATACAGGGCACCCCGCCGGGGATGCTGCTTGCCGAGCAGGAAATTTACGGCGATTTGCTTTTACGAAAGCCGGGCGCAGACGAATTAAGCTCACCCAGAAAAGAGCCCGACCTGCCGATTATCTATTCCGGCCTGAACGCAGCAGACACAATCGAAAACGCCGCAAATATGAACCACACCAACGGCACGCCGCTGACAATCCTGATTCCCAATCTCGACCGCCATTTCATTCACATCAAGCAGTACCAGGACACCAACCGCACGCCTCGTCCCGGCCACGCATCATACGCCTCATTCATAAAATACGGCCCCGACGACGATGCCATCGGGGCGGGTTTATTCAGCGGACGCTACACCTCCACCATCGTCGCCGCCGGCTACGTCGCCAAAAAAACACTAAAAAAATGCGGTATCGACGTATGCTCTTATATCAAGGAGCTTGCCGGTGTGCGATGTCCCGATGTCGCCGTCGAGTCGGCCTTTAAATACACCAACGAATATAAAAGAATGCGGCGGGACCTCGACCCCTTCTATCAGGAAATCTACGTGAAAAACCGGATAACGATGGATATGCGGTTCCTGGAAAAAACCAGAATCTTAGCCGAGATTGAAAACGAAATCGACGCTATCCGCAATAAAGCCCCAAAGCTCAAACCCGATGAAATCGCAAAAAAATACGGCGTCCATCACATAGTAAACTGCCCGGATATGAATTCCGCCAATGCAATGCTCGAGGAATCCAGCAAGATAAGTGCCACGGGAGATTCATCCGGCGGCGTGGTTGAGGTCGTCGTAACCGGAGTCCCCATCGGGCTCGGCGAGCCGGTATTCTATAAGCTCGACGCCGAGCTGGGCAAAATGCTCGGCATCGGCGCCGTCAAGGGCGTCGAGGTCGGCGCCGGATTTGCCGTCAAGGATATGACCGGAAGCGAAAACAACGACCAGATGCACGCCGAAAAAGGCAAGGTCATCTTCGAGTCAAATAACGCAGGCGGTATTACAGGCGGGCTTTCTACCGGCCAGCCCATTATCGTTCGGCTGACTGTCAAGCCGACGCCGACGATTGATAAGCCGCAGAAAACGATTGATAAGTACACTTTGCAGAACAAGGAGCTGGCCGCTATCACCAGACGCGATGCCACAATCGTGGGCCGTATATGGCCGGTTGCCGAGAACTACACTGCTATGGTGATACTCGACCATTTGTTCGCACACTACGGCTACCAGGCACTCAAGGCCAAATGAAAAGCAGATTAAGCTGCACGTAAAAAGATTTTATAGATTACTCTGTTCGTTATTATACTTCTCATAAAATACCATAAAACAGTCATCCGCCGTCAGGCGGATTCCGCAATTTTGCATTTTGCACCTTGATTTTTACATTTTCAAACTGACCATCGGTCAGTTTGAGATAATCAGTCCCCTGTATATGCAGGAGCTGAATCCATTCCGACGTTGGCCGGGTTCGGCTGCGGCGGAATCGAGCCGGGTATCGAATCGGTGGCCCTCACCACATACACGCAGTTACTGTTGTGCGGGTATTCATAAATGGTACTTTCCTGCCAGCCGCTGTCTATACCGGTGCCGTTAATACAATCGAAGTAGTACCATACGGGGTCATTGCCGCCGGTAGCAGCGTCGGAGGCTTCATTGGCATCCATATAATGGTAGCGTGTTCCGCCTGTCTCATACATATAAGGCGGCACAAACCATTCGCTCGGATTCGGCAGCGGCGGCTGGTTATCCGGCGGCGGCGGCTCATTCGGCTCTACGCCCTCTGCAAGAGTGGTGGCAGAAAGCACGCTCGACCAGCCGGTTTCGTTATGATTGATTGATTTGTCGCGGGCCATCACCCTGTATCTGTACGTCGTAAGGGGCACAAGGCCTGTGTCCATCCACGTCGGGTCGTTTATCCAGCCGCTGTTGTATCCGGGGCTGTCATAGTCCTCGAAATAATATTGCACCCCGCTGCCATCGGATGCGGTGGTGCCAAATAACGTAATCGAACTCGACGTAGCGCTATAAGCAGGGTCGGCCCAGGTCATAGGGTCAGGTATCGGCGGGTCGACATCGTTGGGGACGCCACCACCACCTGTCATCGCATAGCCGATGACCGACCAGCCGGTCTTATTGCCAATATTAGGGTCATACGGATCATTGACATCAAACGGAGCATTCGGGTCGTTCAGGTCTAACGGATAATTCGGATCACAAGGGTCTCTATGTTTGTAATCTGTCGCCCTTACCCTATAGCCGTATTCGGTGTCAACAGCAAGGCCGGTATCAGTATACGTTGCACCCCATCCCCACTGCCCCTGGAAGTTGGGATCGGGAACACCGTTGGCATCAGTACGCTGGAAGTAATACAACACAGGATAGCCGGAATTATCGAAGGCCGTTGTCGCCCTCATAGTAATCGAAGTCTCTCCCGCCGATACAGGGGCGACCGCCCAGGTCATCGGGTCGGGTATTGGCGGCGCCGTTTCGACCTGCCCGTAATTCAGCTTAAAGAGTGCATCATCCTTAAAGTTGACAATCCCATCTTTATTTAAATCCGCCCCGAAGCACCAATCAGGAAAATCACAATCCTTTTCGAGCCAGTGCCAGAGGAACATCACATAATCATTGAAGTCCACGACACCATCAAAGTTGTAATCGCCGATTATGTCGGCAGCAAGCACGTAATGATAACCCATATCCACCCTGTTAACATCCGGTACGCCGTCCGTCCGCGTGGTGTGCCT
Source organism: uncultured Pirellulales bacterium (assembly GCA_964405375.1). Taxonomy (GTDB): domain Bacteria; phylum Planctomycetota; class Phycisphaerae; order Sedimentisphaerales; family Anaerobacaceae; genus CAYONQ01. The sequence continues at coordinate 7,249 of CAYONQ010000070.1, read as the reverse complement.
GTACATACCGAACCAATATGCGCCCCAGTATGCGTCGCCGCTGTCGCCGGCATCCACGCAGGGGCTAAGCTCCGTCTGATTCGCATCGCCGGTATCGGGCTGACTGAGGAAATAATCGCCCAGATAGCCGGACACGAACTTCGGGTTGGACAAACTGCCGCCGGTCAGGTTGGTGGAATAATCCCATATCAGCTCGCAGTTGGCGCCGGGGTAGGCGTCAACGAAGACACCCGCCGCCCCGCCCTGAACGTCGCTGTAGGAGACCTTAACGGTCGATGGCCTCGGGTCATATATATCGCTTGTTGCCACGGCTATCTGGCCACCGGTGCCGGCGTAATTGTCCCAGATAATGCTGTTAAGAACATTGGTATAATTCCCATAGGAGCAGAAAAGCCCGCCGCCATAGCCGTTGGCAACTGTGTTATCTTTAATTGTACAACTGACGATATTGGGGCCTGAGTGCCAGTTAGCTGATATGCCGCCGCCTTCACTGCCGGCAGAGTTTTCTGTTATCAGGCAGTTTCTAATAAAAAGCGCCCCGTCGCCGACGCTGCTGCTATCTATGCCTTTGCTTGAGATATAGATTCCGCCCCCGGAGTCTGCCGCCTCGTTGTTGACTATATCACAGTCCGTAATCTCGGCATTGGCGCCGAGGCAGCAGATTGCACCGCCTTCACCAAGCACCTCCTCAGGATTGTTGGGGTCGACTATGCTTGTGTCATATAAGGCCTCATTTTCTCTGAAATTGCTCCGGGTGATTTTGGCCGTGCCGCCCACGAAAAGCATACCGCCGCCGTGATATGCTGTATTCTGCACGAAGTTGCAGTCGCCGATACTCGGCTCCGCCCATGTCCACCACATTCCTCCGCCAATAGTAGCTACATTGTTATTGAATGTGCAGTTATCAAAGAAAGGTGTTGCACCATTTTCAAAAGCTACTGCACCACCATAACTTATGTACAGGTCGTCACTGACAGGTGTTGGGTCACCCTCGTGATGAGTTGCTGGACCATTGACATCAGCTTCATTATCAATGAAGGTGCATCCGGTAAATATCGGTGAGCTGCCATCTGCGGCGTAAACAGCCCCGCCGAATCGGTCGATTCTATAATGCTGTGTCGGCCATCCTAACGGAGTGATTGTTCCGCTAATACCACAACTTCCTCCGTAGGCATAGTTATTGACAAAATCGCAGTCCACAAATTCCGCCTTGCTGTCAAGACCACAATATACCGCACCGCCGTAGCCGGTATACCGCCAGTAATCATCGAATGGTCCATAGTCCCACCACGGTGCAAGAGGGTCGCCCCAGTTACCACCGTGACCACCACTATTAGGAGCGGCACTGCCACCATTGCCGCCGTCGCCGCCCTGGACAAAACAACCGATGAAAGAGCAGTTAATAAAGATTGGATGGCTGTTTGAGCCGATGGATACCGCCCCTCCCTGTGCCCAGCCAGCCCAGCCGCCATCGCCGCCGGGGATGATATCGGAGCCGCCGGCGCCATTGCCGCCATGGCCGCCACCAACCCAACAATTGAGGAAAATACAGTTCTTGACCGTTGGTGAACTGGAGCCTGTGGTATAGCCACGGGGTTCTGATGCATAATTGTGCAATCTCATACCGCCTCCAACTGTGGGGATACCGGGTACACCGTCCGCACCTGTGCCCGAGCCGTTGGAACCATCAGGGTTACGGTAGCTGGCCGTGATAGTCAGACCGTTTATGACTGTATTTCGGCCCGTATTCAAAATGAGAAGTCCGCCCTCAATAACTGTTGCGGCAACTGTGCAAGGGTCGTCAGGATTGACGCTGGTTAGGGTAATGGCTTTACCATTTACTCCAACGCGGGTGCCTTGGTCTTGAGTGGACTCATAAATGTTATAAGTACCCGGTGCAATTAAAATTATATCTCTATTGTGCGCATCATCGATAGCTAGCTGAATATTTGTGTAGTCACCGGGAACATATAGAGTTTGCACGGCGTAAAACTCAACGTTGACCTCCTTGGCGTCTCCGCCGTCAGGACCCTCGGTAAACGGGGCAACCATAGTTACCGTATTATAACGCAATATCGAGTAGTCATCGTCCGTGCCCGTCCATATAATAGCGTGCGACGCATTACATGGGTCGGCATACAGATTCACCACCGTCCCCCGCTTATAATACCTCGGCCTGTGTGTGCTCGGCGAAATCGTCCCGCTTTCACCGCTGACGCTCGTAATCAACTGAACCATAATGGTCTCAAACCGGGCGGTAACGGTCCTGTCTGAATCCATTGTTACGATGTTATACTGCACCACGAGGGGACTGGGCATCCGTTCCCCGGGGATACCGGCGTCCAACTGTACAACAGCGTCGTCGTCGGTTCCATACCACGACTTAAACTGGTATTCATCGTAGGCAGTTGCCTTCAGAAGCACCTGAACGTACTGTTTATGACTGGTCGTGCCGCTCGGAATCAGCGTACCCCAGCCGGAAGGTGTAACCACTGCGGTCAAGTCATAATATCGCATCGGCTCAGGGTCATCGTAATGGTAGCCGATGTCAACGATTCCCGAATCAACGACGGTATCCGTGCGGGTCGAATAGATGTTCATCCCGACACCGGCCGCCGTGCTGCTGCCGGCATCGACGGCGGGACTGTTGGCATCGAGCACATCGGCCGTGTTGGGGTCGAACAGAATCTGCCCGGCTGGGCCCTGGCTAAGGTAGTAATCGCCCAGCCGGCCACGCGCGAACAACGGGGCATCCTCTATGTTATTACTGTTACCCGCAATATCGTTAACTTCCGCCACATTACAGTCATTGATGGCAGGCGGTAAGACGCTATCATTATAATCAACATACGCATTCTCGGTATTGTTGTAAAACAGACAGTATCTCAAGTGCGGCTCGGATATCTGCAGCGGGTCATAATAGTAATTCGCAACGGCGTAGCGCTGGTTATTGGCAAATATACAGTCGGTAATATCAGGGTCGGATAAATCATAGCAGCAAAGACCGCCGCCTATTCCCGCATTCTCGTTGGCCGCGTTGTTGGCTATGGTGCAGTTGGCGATCGCCGGTGACGACTTCTCAAGATAGATACCACCGCCGTCCCACGATATGACCCTATTGTTGATTATCAGGCAGTTTTTAATCACTCCGGAAGAATTATAACAGTAAATACCGCCGCCCCAGTACTTCGTGGTGTTGTTGCTGACGGTGGTATTTATAATATCGGCGCCTGAGCTGTTCCTGCAATAGATACCGCCGCCGCTGGCGTTGGTTGTGTTGCCGGCAACCTCACAGCCGTTGATTGTCGGCGATGAGCTGCTTACATAGATACCGCCGCCTTTGCTGTCGGCGATATTGCCGACAATTTTACAGTCGGTAATATCAGCATCCGAACCGTTACCGCAGTATACTCCGCCGCCATTGCCTGATGCGGTGTTATAGGTTATATCACAATCAATAATATCGGCGTCCGAGTCGGAGCAATAGATGCCGCCGCCGGAATCCCAGGCGGTGTTATAGGTTATATCACAATCAATGATAGTGGGGGTCGAGTCGTTGGTGCAATAGATGCCGCCGCCCTGGACAGAGGTATTCCTGGTAATTATACAATCCTCGATTATCGGCGAGGCGCCATTGCAATAGATGCCGCTGCCGCTGCCGTCGAGAATGGTAAAGCCCTTCAAAACCGCCCCCGGACCGCCACCCGCAAATGTTACTACGTTACTGCCGGGGTCAAAGGCACCCGATATAAATGTGTTGTGCGGATAAACTGTCTGGTCGCTCGGATTATCAATATCGCCGCTGCGAAGCGTAATTTGCTTGCTGCCGAAATCGACGTCCTCAATGTACCAGCTGTCCTTATCGGCTATCAATTCGTCGCCGTCTCTGGCAGCGCGTATCGCATCCTGGATAGTATCTTTTTTTATGTTTGTTCTCACGTTCAGCACCCGACCACCCTTAGCCATCCACAACGCCCTGTAAATGTTGAGCCGGCCGCCCGAGACACACAAGCCCTGCAAACTCGGCAGCTTGTCAGCCGAGTAAAGAAGCAACCTTTTTACCTCGTCGCGTGTCAGGGTGTAGTCGAACGTCCACATCAAGGTGGCAGCGCCCGATACGTGGGGTGCGGCCATCGAAGTGCCGAAAAGTTCACCATAGTCATCATCCAGAACAGTGCTATAGACACCTGTAAACTCATCGCCGCCCGGAGCTGCCAAATCAACCGTGCTCGGGCCGTAATTGGAATACCACGTCCTATAGTCATACGCACCGGTCGCCATCACCGAAATAATGTTATCGAGGTCATAGCTCGCCGGATAAAACGGCATCGAGTCATTGTCCATACTATAGTTACCTGCGGCAGCGACGAAAAGTATCCCCGCATCATTGGCATCCCTGATGCGGTCGTAAAGCAGCGGGTCATACATATAGCCGCCCCAGGAGGCGTTTATAACCTTGGCGCCGTGTTCAATGGCGTAATCAATGGCCCGGACGATATCAATGGTCAATGCGCCTGACTCTTGCTCTATGTAGTCGTCGGCAAATATCTTCAGATGCATAATCCTCGACTGCCAGCAGACGCCGGCAACGCCAATCTCGTTGTTCCCGATGGCGCCAATAATGCCGGCTACGTGAGTACCGTGACCCTCCTCATCATCATCGGCATTTCCGGGGTCACCATCGGGGTCGTTCTGCTCTACAAAGTCGCCGCCGAAATCCGCACCGATAAGGTCATCCTCAAGGCCATTGTCGTCATCATCGACAGTATTGACATCGTTGGCGTCCAGCTCCCCTATTACCGCCATATCCTCCCCATCATTTATCCACAGATCGTTAAACACAAACAGGTCTTCATGGCCCTCTACCAAAGATGGAGATTGTGCATAATCAACACCCGTATCGGTAACCGCCACGATGGCACCGATACCCTTGGTTTGGATATCCCATGCCTCGGGAGCTTTAATCTGCTCCATATTCCAGAGATATGAAAAATAGGGGTCGTTAGGAATAGCGGCCAGCTTATATATGTAGTTCGGCTGGGCATAAACAACACCAGGCGAGCCGTTAAACTGTCCAAGGGCATCCGCAACCGTAGCCCCCTCAGGCAAGCTCACCACGGCCAGCCCGGGCGTGATACCCTCATACTCATTAGCTACCCTGGCGCCGGCAACGGCAAGATTTGAAATCACACCCTTCACCGCACGATTCGACAGCGGACCGGCTACCGCTTTACGAACCGGTGAACCCGCACCGGTGTCCGCAAAACGCACAATCAGCTCGCCCCGCTTATAGGGCAATTTATCCGCAGATGCGAAACCCGCTGCGGCTAACAAAATCGACAGGCCAATAACAATCTGACGTTTCATCACTGCTTCTCCGAACAAACTGTTTATCTCCTTAACACTACAGCGAAAGAAAAGACCGAAAAGCTGTAACTCAAGCTCTTAAATTTACAGTATTAAAAATCACTTTCCAGCGCGGCAAGCGCCTCGGCATCGACCTCCTCCTGCAAAATGATAGTCGGCTTAACTAATATCAGTAATACCTTCTGGTCCTTGATTTTGCTGCGGTTGCTAAATAGTCTTCCAAGTACGGGTATCTTGCTCAATATCGGCACACCCGCCTCTCGCTCAACCTCCTCCGTTATCTTCTGGCCGCCTAATAGTAACGTCCCACCATCGGGCACGCTCACACGTGTCCTGACCCTCGATATCTCCGTCTGAGGAAGCTTTATGGGATAGGTGAAAAGCTCAGCGGGAGCGCCCGCTTCACCTCCTAAAATAGGCGTCGTAAGCTCATGTGTCTCAAAGCCGAGGAAATCCTGAAGTTGAGTAACAACATTAAGCAATACATGCCGCCTGTCAGGCGTAATTGTCGGAGTAATATTGAGGACGGTACCCGTTATTATCTCACCATAGTTTTGGGTCATAGCCGAACCACCGCCATACCCCGCACCGGCGCCCGTAACAAAACCGGAAGTTTGGCTGATATCAGGCAGCAGCGGAAACCGAATCGTCCTTTGAACGCGTATGGAGGCTGACTCTCCGCTCAAAACACTGACCTTCGGGGCGGTCAACGTCCTTGAATCTTTGTGGGCCTCGGCCGCTCTGATAAGGAAGTTGACCTGAAGGTCATCGAGATAAGTGCCGTAACCTCCCAGAATCTCCATCCCCTTAACACCTACACCTAAATCTCTATCGGTGGGGGGACGCAGATAATCCGCCCACCCTAAAGTGCCCGTAACACCCGTCTGCAGCGGTACGACAGAGGTTGCAGATTCCTGCTGCATCTCAATAATACCGAACTTGCCGCCTAAGTTGATTAGCGGGAAATCAATATCCAGCCCGATATCCTCGAGAAAATTCTCGCCCACCACCATAAATCTCGCCTCGATAGCAACCTGATGGCCGAGCGCCTTACGCATCTCTTTGAGTAGTTTTGCGACCTGATTATGAATATCCCGGCTCTGGCGGATAATAAGCTTTTTATTCTCATAAAACGTTATGGTACCCTCTCCGCCGACCTCGAACCAGCTGTCCGGTTCGATGGTATTCTGGATAAGCGCAATCAGATTGGCCTTTCGCAACTCCATCTCTTCGGCTAACTGTGCTCTATCCATTTCTTCTTCCTCCTCCTCTTGGAAGTACTCTGCGAAGAACATTCCGCCGCCCATACCGCCGCCGCCCATACCGCCGCCGCCGCCACCGCCGCCACGGCCACCACCGCCGCCGCCACGACCGCCACCGCCCATACCACCGCCGCCGCCGCCACCGCCACCGGCGAGAGGCGAATAGTAATCAGCTGGCCGACCGATTAAATGGGTAACGTCATAAACCAGCGTTTCCATCTTGCTCGGCAGCGACTCCACCGTGGCTACGGTAATTACTCCATTCTCCACAATGTAGCCAAGCTCTACAAATCCGCCGGAGACCGACTTTAGCAAAAGTTCCAAAGCCGTCCCTAACGGAATTGCCGATATCGCATCCATATTTATCTGCGTAGTCTGCTCAATATCAACGTCATATAAAGCCCGCCACAGCACAACTATCTTCAATGGCGGGGCAACCGCATTTCTTAACTCTTCTACCGCCTCACCCAAAGGCATCTCCGGCGTCAATCCTGAAAGGTCAATAATCTCATCAAGTTGCTTATAAACAGCCAGATTGGCAGGGTCCTGTCCAATCGCCTCTTCGAGAGGCCGCTTCGCAACAATCTCACGCCAATTCTTGGGATGAGTCATCTCCTCGG
>CAYONQ010000069.1:0-15563 GCA_964405375.1 uncultured Pirellulales bacterium | reverse complement strand
TTATATTTATTTGCCTTACAACAATTTTCTAAAACCTTAACGGGACAGTAGTGATAAAATATAATAAAACAGGTATCCGCCGTCAGGCGGGTTCCGCAATTTTGCATTTTGCACTTTGATTCTTGCATTTTCAAACTGGCCGTCGGTCAGTTTGAGTAACCATTTAACCAATTAACCAAATTATGAAATTGACAATTGCACAATTAGCAAAGCGACTTGGTGCAGAGTTGGTCGGCAACGGCTCCAAGCAGATAACTGCCGTCAGAGCAGTAGAGACCGCTGACGAGGACACAATTACTTTCGTTACAGACCCCAGGCACATACCAAAACTTAAAAACTCTCACGCAGCAGCGGTTATCATTGATAGGGCCGTTGAAACGCTGGAAAAGCCGCAATTGCTCGTTAAGAATGTTAACGCTGCCTTGATAGAGACCTTGAACATTTTTGCACCGAAGTTAAAGCCGCCCGCAGAAGGAATTGACCCAACCGCAAAAATCGGAAAAGACGTCAAAATTGCAAAGGGCGTATCCATCGCACCGGGTGTGGTAATTGATGACGAAGCCCGGATAGAAGAAAATACCGTCATCGCCGCCGGATGCAAAATAGGACGGAACGCAAAAATAGGACGAAATTGTCGCCTCGACTGCAACGTTGTTATCTATCACAACTGCATAATCGGTAACAATGTAATCATTCAGGCCAATACCACAATCGGCTCAACGGGCTTCGGGTATTGCACTATCGACGGCCAACACAAGCTTATCCCGCATAATGGCGGCGTGGTTATTGAAGACTTCGTCGAGATAGGGGCCAACTGCTGCCTTGATAGGGCAAAATTCGGAAATACCATAATCGGTGCCGGAACAAAAATAGATAACCTTGTGCAAATCGCTCACAATACGGTAATCGGAAAATGCTGCCTGATAGCAGGACAAGTCGGTATCTCCGGCAGTTGCAAACTGGGCGATGGCGTTGTGTTGGCAGGCCAGGCCGGAGTGACAGATAATATAGAGATTGGAAACGATGCTATGGTCGGCGGCCAATCAGGCGCTTTCCACAATATACCAGCAGGAAAACAAGTATTTGGCACGCCGGCCACTGATAAGACAGAGGCAATACGGATAATCGCACTGACCAGGCGTTTACCGAAACTGGTCAACGAAGTAAAAAAATTAACCGCGAGGATAGAACGCCTTGAAGCTGCAAAAGACGATAAATAGTGCTGCAAAAATACACGGTCGAGGCCTGTTCAGCGGCAAAGAAGCGGAGGTCATCTTTCGACCCGCCTCCGCAGATACCGGCGTGGTCTTCATACGGACCGACATCCCGGAGCCGGTACGGATTAACGCCACAGTTACAAACCTTGCCGAGCGAAGCCGACGCACGACAATAAAGAAGGGCTCCGTCAGCATAGAAACAATAGAGCATTGCCTCGCTGCTGTCAGCGCCCTGGAGATTGACAACCTGATTGTAGAAGTCTCCGGCGCAGAGCTGCCGGCCCCCGATTGTAGCTGTGCCGAGTATTTCAAGACCCTTAAACGAGCAGGACTAATCGAGCAACAAGCCGTCCGCAGAGAGTTTGTTATCACCGAGCCGATTAGTATCACCTCCGGCGCCTCGTCGATATACGCACTGCCATACACCGATGACGGATTGAACATTACTTACGACCTCGATTACACCGGCCACACCGGCATTAGCAGGCAGATTTTTAGCTGCCGTGTAACACCGGAAGATTTTGAGAAGAACCTGGCGCCGGCCAGAACCTTCCTGCTCGAAGCCGAAGCAAAACAATTCCAGGCCCGTGGAATGGGAACCCATCTCGGCCCGCGCGACATCCTCGTTATCAGCTCCGACGGGCCGATTAAAAACACATTCAGATTCCCAAACGAGTGCGTCAGACATAAAATCGCTGACCTGATTGGCGACCTTGCACTAATCGGCAGAGCCGTCAGCGGAAGAATCGTGGCTTACAAAAGCGGCCACTCCTTAAACCAGCAGCTCGTAAGAAAACTCTACGAAGCCGCCGCCCAGGCCGAACGCGTCCGGAAATTCGGCACCGACGCCCTCCTCGACATCCGCAGAATCCAGAAAATTCTTCCGCACAGATACCCCTTCCTGCTGGTCGATAAGGTGGTCGAAATCGAGGGTGACAGCCGGATAAAAGGGATAAAAAACGTAAGTTTCAACGAGCAATTCTTCCAGGGCCACTTCCCCGGAACACCTATTATGCCCGGTGTCCTTATCGTCGAAGCAATGGCGCAGCTCTCAGGACTGCTGTTCGCTCAAAAACTCGAACACACCGGAAAACTGGCCGTGCTGATGAGTATGAATGATGTAAAATTACGCAAAGCCGTCATCCCAGGCGACCAGCTTATCCTTACCGCAGAGACCGTCAGGTCAAGGAAAAGAACCGCTCAGTGCCAATGCAAAGCTATGGTCGGCGAAGCAACCGTCGCCGAGGCACAAATCAAATTTATGCTTATGGACGATGAAAAAATTTAAAAACAAAATCCGCCAAACCCAAATGAAACGTAAAATCGAGATACATCCAAGCGCAGTAATCGCACACGACACCCAATTGGCCCAGGGCGTAACAATCGGGCCGAATTGTGTCATCGACACCAACGTCTCAATCGGAGCCGGCACGGTACTTGACGCCAACGTCGTGATTGGAAAGAACGTCAGTATCGGGGAAAACAACCGGCTTTTCCCCAACTGTGCTATTGGTGGCAGGCCCCAGATACTCGCCCTGAATGAAAATGACCGCATCGGCGGGCTGTTAATCGGTGATAACAATACCTTCCGAGAGCAGGTAACCGTCCATCCGAGCATCTATCAGAATAAGGTAACAAAGATAGGTAACAATAATCTCCTTATGATTGGCGTCCATATCGGACACGACTGCATCCTTGAAGATAAAGTAGTTATGAGTAACTACGTGCAGATAGGCGGACATTGCAAAATCGGGACCGGTGCCTGGTTTAGCGGTATGGCTTCATTGCACCAGTTCGTAACCGTCGGCAGGTGGTGCTATGCCGCCGGTCTGGCAGGGATTAATCGCGACATTCCGCCGTTTCTGGTTGTCAGCGGCCACTATCCGCCGAGAATTAGAGGTGTCAATAAACGGGGGCTGGCGCGGGCCGGCTTGACCAAACAGCAGCAACAGGAAATATTCGAGGCATATAAAAAGCTCTATCGAAATAAGGGTACACCCCTGCTGAAAAGTGCAAAGGCCCTCGCCGGCAAAAACGGACTCGATGAAAATGTCACGGCAATGGTCGATGCGATAATTAAAAGCAGCGAACACCGATTCGGCAGATACCTCGAAAAATTCAGACATTGAAACACCACGAACCGTACAGCCGCAATATACAAGATGAAAATCGAAAATCGAAAATCGAAAATCGAAATTCAGGGCGCAGCCCGACTACGCACCGCTGTCGTAGGCGCAGGCAAAATGGGCACAATCCACGCCAAGGTTTACGCCCAACTGCCCGCAAGCGAATTTGTCGCCGTGGTTGATACTGACTACGAAAAGGCAAAACGCCTCGCCGGCCAATATAACTGCCCCGCCTTTACCGATTGTGCGGATATATTAGACAAGGTCGATGCGGTAACCATAGCGACGCCTACAGTAACACACGAGAGATTAGCGAAACTTTTCATCGAAAACAACATCCCCGTGATGATTGAAAAGCCCCTCACCGCCAATGTTAAACAGGCAAGAAAAATCGTAGAGCTTGCCAAAGAGAAAAACTGTCTCGCTGCAGTCGGACATTCAGAACGCTGCAATCCCGTTGTCCAGGCAATCAAACGACTCGATATAGAGCCGAAGTTTATCGAGGCAAACCGAATCAGCCCATACCCCTTCCGCTCGACCGATATCGGCGTCGTGCTCGATGTGATGATTCACGACATAGACATTATCCTGTCGCTGGCACAAAGCAAAATTAAAAAAGTCGATGCCGTAGGCGTCGCCGTCATCGACCAAAAGGAAGACATCTGCAACGCAAGGATTGTCTTTGAGAACGGCTGTATCGCAAATATTACCGCCTCACGACTGGCCCTGAAAACCGAGAGAAAGGTAAGAGTATTCAGCCGGCAGGCCTATTTGAGTGTCGATTATTTTAAAAAAAGCGGAATCGTCATCAAAGCCGACCCTAACGTCAATGTCGTCAACTGGATAAAAGCCCAGCAAAGCAAACCGGATTTTAACCCGTTAAGCGCAAATTGGCCAGACTTGCTCCATATCGAGCAGCTTGTCATAGACGACAAAGAGCCTTTACGCCTCGAGCAGGAGACCTTTCTGCGAGCCGTTGCCGATAAGACACTCACGCCCGAGGTCAGCGCCGAAGAGGGCCTGGCTGCAATGGAATGCGCCGAGAAAATCCTCGCCTCCGCCAAAAAACACAAGTGGGATTAGAACGTGGATCGTGGTTCGTCCACGAATCACAATTCACGAAACACGCTTTTTGCTAACTATCTGATGAGCCAGCCGCGTCGGTTCAGGCAGACGATATTTGGTTGTACAGGCAAGGGTGATTTTAATCGCATCTTCCAGCGTACATTTGTTACCTACAGACACAAAGACCGGCTTGACATTGGTGCGTGTCCTAACCACGGCGCCGATAGTTTCATTTTTGTCTTCTAATAAACTGTAAGAGCCTTTCTCAAAAGCCGGCTCTTCAAAATAGCCGGTTAGTCTGCTTTTAGCACAGCCGACGGTAACGCCGTCGAAAAATAGCCCCAGATGTGATGCCAGGCCGAGCCGGCGCGGATGAGCAACGCCCTGGCCATCCACAAGAAACACGTCCGGCTCTTTCTTGAGCTTCTCGACCGCCGCAATGCACGCCGGCGCCTCACGGAAGGACAATAACCCCGGGATATACGGAAAAACCAGTTTTCTTACGGCGGTTACTATTTCGATGATTTCAAACTCGGGTATCTTCAGAACAACAGCGGCGGCGATGATTTTTTGATTATCTCTGCTGAAGGTACAATCAAGGCCGGCAATTAGTTTCGGCTGTTTTTTCAGAGGGGCAAATCTTACTTTGCCGGCGAGTTCTTTCTGCAAAGCCACAGCCCCTTTATAGGATAAATCCCAGCTATGCAGTCTTTTTATCTTCATATTTCAGCGCACTCCCGCCTGCAACGATAAAGGGCTAACAGATTGCGATTTAAAACATTTTACCTTCTTGCACCGCTTTGTTAAAATGACTAATTTGGGTTAATGCCGCTTTTTGCGGCAATACTCCTTATACCAACAGAAAGCAATATGGCACAGCGAACAGAAAAGGCGATTAAAATTACGGGGGCGGCCGAGCACAACCTCAAAAATATCAACCTCACCATCCCACGCGACAAGCTCGTCTTAATAACCGGCATAAGCGGCTCCGGCAAAAGCTCACTGGCCTTCGATACCATTTACGCCGAGGGCAGGAGAAAATACGTCGAATCGCTCAGTGCCTACGCCCGCCAGTTTCTCGAACAGATGCAAAAGCCGGCGGTAGCCGACATCACCGGCCTGCCGCCCACCATCGCAATCGAGCAGCGAGGCGCCGGCGCCAATCCACGCTCGACGGTAGCCACAACCACCGAAATCTATGACTATTTCAGATTGCTTTTTGCCCGCGTCGGCCAGCCCCATTGCTGGGTATGCGGCAGGCACATTACAAGCCAGCACCCTTCGCAGATAGTAGAGGCGATACTCACCCAGCCGGAGGATACGAAGATTCAGATTTGCGCCCCGCTCGTTCGCGGAAAAAAAGGAGAGCACAAAGACATTTTCACCACCATACAGCGAGAAGGTTTCGTGCGGGTGCGCATCGACGGCAACATTTACGATTTGCACAATGTCCCGCTTCTCGACAAAAACAAAAAACACAACATTGCAGCAGTTGTTGACAGATTGACCGTTAAGGATTCGGTCCGAACTCGATTAACCGATTCAGTGGAGACAGCGCTGAAGCTCGCCGATGGACTGCTTCTGGTATTGTCGGCCGAGCCAAACACACCAGGTGAAAAAAATACACAGTGGACAGAGGCTATATACAGTGAAAAATTCGCCTGTCCACGCCATCCCCAGGCCTCGCTCGAAGAGTTATCGCCACGCCTGTTCAGCTTTAACAGTCCCTACGGCGCCTGTAAAAGCTGTGATGGCCTTGGGACAATCCTCGAATTCGACCCCGACCTCATTGTCCCCGACAAAACCGTCTCACTTCAGAACGGCGCTATCGATGCCTGGCGCAAGGGCGGAAAGAGAATGAACATCTTCTACAACCGCCTTGTAAAAAGATTCTGCAGGAACATCGGCGCCAGCAAATCGATGCCGTTTGAGCAAATACCCGCCCAGATAAGAAAAATTCTGATGTACGGCACAACCGACGCTGACGAAAAAAAATACCGGCTGTCGTTTGAAGGCATCATCCCCAACCTCACCCGACGATGGGAAACTACCACAAGCGAATATGTCAAGGCCCGGCTGCACGGCTATCTTTCAGAGCAGCCCTGCCGAAGCTGCAAGGGCGCCCGGCTTCGACCCGAAGCCGTCGCCGTAACCATAGGCGCCAAAAGCATACATCAATTGACCTCGTTGAGTATCGAAGAGGCACAAAAATTTTTCAATAAGTTAAAACTCGACAAAGAAAAAACGCTGATTGCCGCCCAGGTGCTGAAGGAGATAAAGGCCCGACTGAAATTTATGGTTGACGTCGGACTCGGCTACCTGACGCTCGACCGCCGAAGCAGCACCCTCGCCGGCGGCGAAGCTCAGAGAATCCGCCTCGCAACACAGGTCGGCAGCGGACTCGTCGGCGTCTGCTATGTCCTTGACGAGCCGACTATCGGCCTGCACAAACGAGACAACGACCGCCTCCTGTCAATACTAAAGCGGCTCACCCGCCTCGGAAATACCGTTATAGTAATCGAGCACGATGAAGATATTATCAAAAGTGCGGACCATATTATCGATATCGGCCCCGCAGCAGGCGCACAAGGAGGCGAGATTGTTGCGCAGGGCGGGCTAAGTGACATTATTAGCTGTAACGAATCGCTTACAGGCCAATACCTGAGCGGCAAAAAGAAAATAGCCCTGCCGGCAAAGAGAAGAACTTACAACCTTAAAAGATGTATCGAAATAAAAACGGCAGCAGAAAACAACCTTAAAAATATCGATGTTAAGTTTCCGCTCGGCGTGTTTATCTGTGTTACCGGTGTCTCCGGCTCCGGCAAAAGCTCTCTTGTCAGCTATATCTTATTGAGGGCCTTGAGACGCCGCCTCTACAGCTCTCGCGAAAAACCGGGCAGCCACAAAACCATTATAGGCGCCTCACAGATTGATAAAGTCATAGAGATAAACCAGTCGCCTATCGGAAGGACGCCGCGAAGCAACCCCGCAACATATACCGGCGTCTTTGACATCATAAGAAAGCTGTTTAGTATGACACGGGAGGCGAAAATTCGCGGCTTTCAGCCCGGGCGATTCAGCTTCAACGTCAAAGGAGGTCGATGTGAGGCCTGCCGAGGACAGGGTACCAAAAAGATTGAAATGCACTTTCTGCCCGATGTTTATATAACCTGTCAGCAGTGCAAAGGCAAAAAATACAACCCCCAGACGCTCCAGGTTACCTACAAGGGCAAAAATGTCGCCGATGTCCTCGATATGAGGATTGAAGAGGCACTCAGCTTCTTTGCAAATTTCCCGACTATTGTGCGCTTATTGCGAACGCTCAATGACGTCGGCCTGGGCTATATGAAGCTGGGCCAGTCCTCGACAACGCTTTCCGGCGGCGAGGCGCAGCGCGTAAAGCTCGCCGCCGAGCTCGGAAAGGCCGCTACAGGCCATACCCTCTACCTGCTTGATGAGCCGACGACGGGACTGCATTTCGCCGACATTCATAACCTTTTGAATGTCCTGCAGCGGTT
Source organism: uncultured Pirellulales bacterium (assembly GCA_964405375.1). Classification (GTDB taxonomy): domain Bacteria; phylum Planctomycetota; class Phycisphaerae; order Sedimentisphaerales; family Anaerobacaceae; genus CAYONQ01. The sequence goes on along the minus strand of CAYONQ010000069.1, from coordinate 7,637 downwards.
GACCGATATGGGTAATACCGTCGTGGTAATCGAGCACAATCTTGACGTCGTCAAGATGGCCGACTACATAATAGACCTCGGCCCAGAAGGCGGAGACGCCGGCGGAAACGTCATCGCCACAGGCCGACCGGAAGAAATTATCAAAAATAAGAAAAGCTACACCGCAAAGTACTTGAAGGCAAAACTACAAGCCGACGGGCAAAAAGTTTAAAACGCAAAGCGAAATACCATTATGGCTGCTGACACACTTAGATGGATTGGCGGAGTTGACGGCTTCTTGGAGCTTATCGACCAGCGCCGCCTGCCCGCAGAATTGGTCAAAATTAAATGCCGCAATATAGACCAGCTCTTCGAGGCGATAAAAACGCTCGCCGTCCGCGGTGCACCGGCCATAGGGGTTTGTGCGGCCTATGGACTGACCTTGGCGATGCAGGAATTAGCCGCAGATGACGATTTGCAGACAGCACTCGCCTGTCTGCAAAAATCCCGCCAATTTCTGGCCTCGTCGCGCCCGACAGCGGTAAACCTGTTCTGGGCGATGGACAGGGTCAGCCAAAACGCCCGAAACTTTGCCGCTGCCAGCCCAAAGGAAAACCTACAGATACTGCGAGAGACGGTATTAGACGAGGCGAACGCCATATACAACGAAGATGTGGATATGTGCCGGCGAATCGGCGAAATCGGACAGAAGTTTATCAAAGATGGCGATGCCATCTTGACACACTGCAACGCCGGGGCGCTGGCAACGGCAGGCCAGGGCACCGCCCTGTCAATAATGTTCGAGGCGCACAAAAAAAACAGAAGATTCAAAGTCTATGTCGATGAGACAAGGCCGTTATTGCAGGGCGCCCGCTTGACGGCCTGGGAGCTGAAGCAGGCCGGTATTGATGTGGTCGTTATCTGCGATAACACTGCCGGATGGCTGATGAAACAGGGACATATTAATGCGGTAATAACCGGTGCCGACCGAATCGCAGCAAATGGTGACACCGCAAACAAAATCGGCACTTACAGCTTGAGTATTCTCGCCGCCAAAAACAACATCCCTTTTTATATCGCCGCACCGTCAAGCACATTCGACCTGAATATAAAAAACGGAACCGAAATACCTGTTGAGCAAAGGCCAGCCGATGAGGTAACAACATTTGCCAAAACACAGATTGCACCTGACGCAGTTAACGTGTATAATCCTGCTTTCGATGTTACAGATGCAGAAAATATCACGGCAATCATCACAGAAAAAGGAATAATAGAAAAACCTGACACAGCAAAAATAGCTGAGGCACTTGGAAAGAACGTTTGAATAAATGTTTATTCGATGACGGATTTTCAGGAGGTAAGTATGGCTGTAAATATAGCAGTTATTGGATGCGGCTACTGGGGACCTAATCTAATAAGAAATTTCAGTCAGGTAGAAACAACAAATATGTATTATATCTGCGACTTTGACGAGAGAAGGATGGCCCCTATCAAAAAAACCTATCCCACCGTTAAGACCACAAAAAACTATAAAGATATGATAGAAGACCCGAAGGTCGATGCTATCGCAATCGCAACGCCTGTTATGTCCCACTTCGAACTGGCAAAACAAGCGCTGTTAAATGACAAACACGTCCTCATCGAAAAACCGATGACCGCCGGCGTCAAACAGGCAAAAGAGCTGATAGATATAGCAAAAGAAAAAGACAGGGTCCTTATGGTTGACCACACCTTCGTTTACAACCAGGCAATCATTAAAATGAAGGATATTATAGAAAGCGGCGAAATAGGTGATATGTACTATATAAAGGCCGAATGGCTGAACCTCGGACTGCTCCAGCCCAACGTAAATGTAATATGGGACCTCGCTACACACATCTGCTCAATAGTAACATACATAACAGGCGCCGAACCTCTCACGCTTAACGCAAACGCAGGTGCGTATATAAGGAAAGACATACCCGAGATTGCACACGTATATGTCAAATTCCCCCACAATATCGCCGTCTATGTGACCGTAAGCTGGCTCGAACCCAAAAAAACAAGAAGTATTACCATTGTCGGAAATAAAAAAACCCTGCTCTACGACCTGACAAATCCCGAAGAGCAGATAAAAATATACGATAGGGGCGTCGATTTAACAAATATCGAAGGAGATATAAGACAGTTCAGGATAAATTACAGATACGGAGATATCTATTCCCCCAACGTAAAAAATATAGAGCCGCTATCGGTTATGTGCGAACATTTTGCAGATTGCATAATGAATCACAAAGAGCCGATAAGCAACGGAACATCAGGACTGACCGTGGTAAAAATGTTAGAGGCCTCCGAAGAATCCTTAAAAAACGATGGAAAGGAGATAATACTGAAATGATAACCGACGACGTTAAAATCGGTAAAGGAACCAAAATCTTTCATCCCGACCTCGTTAACCTCTACGGCTGTGAAATCGGAGAAAACTGCAAAATAGGCGCCTTCGTTGAGATAAGAAAAGAAGTCAAAATCGGAAACAATGTTAAAATACAGCCATTCGCTTTCATACCGGAAGGAGTAACTATTGAAGATGGTGTTATGATAGGGCCCCACGTATGTTTTATAAATGATAAATACCCAAGAGCAATAAATCCTGATGGAACCCTAAAAGAGGACAAAGACTGGAAAAGAGGAAAAATCCTCGTCAAAAAAGGCGCCGGAATAGGAGGCAATGCGACAATACTCTGCGACGTAACAATAGGGGAAAATGCAATGGTCGGAGCGGGCGCCGTCGTAACCAAAGATGTCCCGCCAAACGCCGTAGTTGTCGGAAATCCCGCCAAAATACTAAAAAGCTAAGGATATAAAAATGAACCTGCCCCTCGTTGACCTGAAAACGCAATACAATTCGATTAAAGAAGAGATTAAGAAAGAAATTGATGATGTTCTCGAAAATACCGAATTTATCTTAGGCCGTAAGGTCAGAAGCTTCGAGGAAAAATTCGCCGATTACTGTAATAAAAAATACGCCGTCTGCCTTAACTCAGGCACCTCCGCCTTACACCTCGCCTTAATAGCAAGCGGAATTAAACAAGGCGACGAGGTCATAACCGTCCCATACACCTTTGTCGCCACGGTTGAAGCAATCTTATACATCGCGGCAAAACCGGTCTTCGTTGATATTGACGAAATTACATACAACATCGACCCCGCCAAAATCGAAAACGCCATAACAAAAAAGACAAAGGCAATCATCCCCGTCCACCTGTATGGCCACCCTGCTGATATGGACGCCATAGTCAAAATCGCACAAAAACACAACCTGAACATTATAGAAGACGCCTGCCAGGCCCACACCGCAGAATACAAAAACAAAAAAGTCCCCGTAACGGACATCGGCTGCTTCTCCTTCTATCCCGGCAAAAACCTCGGTGCCTACGGCGAGGGCGGCTGTGTCGTAACAAACGACGAAAAAATAGCTGAAAAAATCAAGTCACTAAGAAACCACGGCCAAAAACAAAGGTATGTCCATCAATACATCGGATACAACTACAGAATGACCGGCTTCCAGGGCGCCGTCTTGGGCGTAAAATTAAAGTACCTCGACAAATGGACCGAGATGAGAAGAAAAAACGCCGCGCTCTATAATAAAATGCTCAAAGATACAAAAGTCGTAATCCCGAAACAGCTCGATTATGCCAAACACGTTTATCATTTATACGTTATCAGAACAGACAGGCGGGACGACCTGCAAAAACACCTTAACTCCAGAGGTATAGCAACAGGCCTTCATTATCCCATACCAATAAATCTGCAGCAGCCCTACAAAAAACTAATAAAAGATAAAACGTCGTATCCGGTAGCGGAAAAATGTGCAAAAGAGGTTCTATCATTACCTATGTTTCCCGAGCTAACACAAGAGCAAATCAAGTTTATCACCGAAGAGATAAAATCTTTTTTCAGAAACTAACGACTAAGCGGCCCCGTAATGAAAAAGCAGAAGATACTGGCATTTATTCCAGTCTATAACGAGGAAAAAAGAATCGCCAATGTCCTCGCAAAATTCCCTGAAAATGTAGTCGATGAGGTTCTTGTCGTAGATGACGGCTCGACAGACAACAGCTTAAACATAATAAAGAAGTTCAATGTTACGGTGATGAGCAACGAAAAAAAGGTCGGTATCGGCGTCGGAATAAAAAAGGCCGTCACGTATGCCATCGACAATAATTTCGATATATTCGTCATTATGGCCGGAAACGGCAAAGACGACCCCAGAGAGATACCGACCCTCCTTGAGCCGATACTAAAAGAAGATTATGATTACGTGCAGGGCTCGCGTCACCTCAAAGGCCCGGGCTACAAAAAACATATCCCCCTCTCAAGACTGTTGGCGGTACGGCTATTTACACTAATATGGAGACTGGCAACCGGATTCCCCGCTACCGATGCATCCAATGGCTTTAGAGCTTACAAACTGAAAATTTTTAAGGATATTAATATCTTTCAGGATTGGCTGGATACCTATGAGCTGGAATATTACATCTATTACTCGGTCATTAAAAAAAACTACAGAATCAAGGAAGTGCCCGTGTCAAAGGATTATCCCTCCAAAAAGCAGTACACAAAAATCAGGCCGTTCATAGACTGGTGGAGGATAATAAAGCCCCTGATATACCTCAAGCTCAGAATCAAAAAATAAAAAATTTCAGAGCCGCTGCGGTGAATGCAAAAAAGAAAAGAAAAAGAAAAACGAATATCGCCGGTAACATCGGCGGAGAAAAAATAGCTGCCTGCAGCGCTTTAACCACAAACGAGAAACGGCTCGAAATTTTCATAATAGCAATTCTATTGGCCCTCGGCGTTTATCACTCCATACTTTATTTCGGCCATCAGGTCGTCCCAAATCCCGATTTCCCCGGCTTCGTCCGTGTTGGCCATCAGCTCCTGTCCTTTCAACTCCCCTCAAGTTACAAGCGCGCCCCCGGCGTCGGATTGCTCCAGGCCGCCTTGAGCCATCTGGTCAAAGGCCAACATCCCGATTTAACAGCCGGCTGGCTGCTCAACGCCATCCTTCATCCCTTCAACATAGTCCTGTTATGGCTGGTCGGCAAAAGAATAGTCGGCCGAGCAGCACTTTGGGTGGCCGTCATTGCGATAATCAACCCCTGGACGATTCAGTTGCTCACCGAGCCGATAGCGGAAACAACTTTACTGTTCTTTGTGCTGCTTACCTTCTATTTTATCTTTAAACGCTCAAGCTTCTCTTATCTTTTCGCCTCGATAACCACTATGATTCGCTATGAAGGCGCTGCTCTGATACTGGCCGCATTCGCGATGGATATGATAAGCCGCAAGACCAAAAAAGAAAAAGTCCGGGCCTTCATTTACTCCGCCATCGCCTCTGTCCCGCTGATGTTATGGATGCTGGGAACTGTCCTGGCCTGGAAGTCACAGAGCGCTGTGCACTACTTAAAATTCATAAAGGATACCGGAGAATTCGCCTTCTTCGAGTTCATAAGTCTGATATGGCAAATGGGATTTTATCCCCTCCTGCTGCCGACACCGACAACAGCCAAAGAGACCGCCGATATGATATTGACGCTCAGCAAAATACTGGTCGCCGGCAGCTTCGCTTTCGGGGTTATTTACGGATTACTTAAACGCCGATGGGAGATATTGGCGTTTATGATTTTCCTTTTACCCTACTTGCTGATTCACGCCATCCACAGCGTCGTGATTCCCAGGTACTGTGTGCCGATTTACTGGATTGTGTTACTGGTATGTCTGTTCGGCCTGCAAAACGCCTGGAAACTGATAAACAAAGACAACCGCGTCCCAAAGCCAATCGTCATCGCACTGCAGGTGCTCCTGCTGATATCGGCCTTCGTGTGGCTCATACTGCTCGTTCCATACCTGCCCAAAATCGCCCCAATAAGCCGGCAGTCCGCATCAATACCCTACGTTACAATCGCCGTCGTCGCCGTGATTTTTGCCGCACTAAGATTTACCTATAAAGCCAAACATTCCTGGCGAGACCTGATTATATCAGTGCTTGTCTGCCTGATGATAGTCTCTAATCAATTTTCGCTGGCTCGAATGGTGGGCACCGGCCAGCGGAACATAGAGTTTAAACGCCTGGCAGACTGGTATATCGACAACGCAAAACCAGGCGAAAAACTCCTCTCCACAATGGCCAATGTCGCCAGGATATTCGCACCACAGCATAAGGACTCCTTGCTCGATACCGGCATCATCAAGGCCGAAAACCCCTCCGATTTCGCCAAAAAATGTCTCGATGAAAATATCACCTACATCGCCTGGGATTCCAGAATGGGGTTAAGCTTTGGAGGATTCTATTACGAGCTTTGGGGACTGAAAAATATCACAATGCTCATCGAGCCGAGAAGCATCGGCCCGTACGAATTCGTTACACAGATTCGAATCAGCAAAAACCGCTTTATAAACATCTTCCGATTACGAAAGACACCGCCACCCCCACCTTCGCAATAATGTCCTCTGTATTCTGTCTTAAGTCTTCTGTCTTCTGTCTTGTGTCTTGAGTCTTCTGTCTTGTGTCTTAAGTCTTGTGTCTTGAGTCTTGTGTCTTCTGTCTTCTGTCTTCTGTCCTCTGTCTTTTTTACTTCGACATTCATTATTCCTTGTTCCGCCGTCCCCAAGCGGAGATATTCAGTATTCTCTTTGTCCCTTTGCCCCTTTGTATCTTTGTCCCTGCCTGTCACCTTTGAATTTTACGCTATGGTTTTACATTTTTACTTTTAACTTTTACACTTTATCCGCCCTCTGTCCTCTGTCTTTTTTACTTCGACATTCATTGTTCCTTGTTCCGCCGTCAGGCGTCCCCAAGCGGAGATATTCAGTATTCTCTTTGTCCCTTTGCCCCTTTGTATCTTTGTCCCTGCCTGTCACCTTTGAATTTTACGCTATGGTTTTACATTTTTACTTTTAACTTTTACACTTTATCCGTCCTCTGTCTTCTGCCTTGAGTCTTGAGTCTTGAGTCTTGAGTCTTGAGTCTTGGGTCTTGAGTCTGCCCTACACCGCCACGATTTCCTTGACCTCAGGGATTCTTTCCTTTAACAGCCGCTCGACACCCATCTTCAGCGTCATTGCAGCACCCGGACAGCCGCTGCACGCCCCTTGCAGACGCACCCTGACGGTATTGTCCTCGTCAACGCCTACCAGCTCGATATCGCCGCCGTGACTTTGCAAATTTGGCCGCACGGCCTCGATTATATCTCTCACCTTCTCTTCAAGGCTCTGCTCGCCACCGCTATCACCACACCCGCATTTATCACACATAAAAATTCTCCTAAAAGCTCATTCTCAGCCGTTATTATACCACCAACCCCACCAAACGCCAACCCCCTTTTATATTTACCTCCGCAATCTTATTGCGGGTTCCGCCTCGTTTAGCCCCGTCGCTTGCGCCGGGGGCATTCTCATTGCAAATCAAAAAGTCATTCTGAGCGACTTGTCCGCCGAAGCCTCAGCGAAGGCGGAAGTGAAGAATCTCCCCAGTTCGTCATTCCGAGCGGAGTCGAGGAATCTATCAAAAATAGCATCGCGAAGCGATTCATTTTTTATTTTATTACAACCGACCATCTAAATTACTCAAACTGACCGATTAGAGGGATTTTGATGGTAGCAATTATCAAACAAAA
>CAYONQ010000068.1:0-15633 GCA_964405375.1 uncultured Pirellulales bacterium | reverse complement strand
TAAAGTGCCTAAAGTGAGCTAAAGTGCCTAAAGTGAGCTAAAGTGCCTAAAGTGAAGGTGTAGAAGCTGGTTTATCGTTGTGGAAACTCGTATCGAGGCTGGAGGCTGGAATGGTCGAAGAAAACAAGCTTCTGCCGTGAGGTGTCCCGCGGACCACAACCTTAAACGAGAGTCGTAAACATATTAGGCACTTTTAAGCCGGAAAAACTTGTACATCGCGTAAGTACCTAATAGATTTTTGGGCTAAAGTCGTATTTTTTAAGGATTTGCAGGTGATTTAGCAGGGTGGTGTCGACCGTAATACTTGAGTTTTTGGCTGCCTGGAAGCTTATGGTTTTGCCTTATCCGGGTAAAATTATAGCAGCAAAACAAGCTGTAGGAATATAGGATAATGAGTAACAAGCTGTTGTCAGGCGGCTGGTTATCCGATATAATAAATCCGGACCTGCTTTTTGTGCGGTCAGCAGATTTACAGGGATGTGGTGTAGGTAAGAAATTGAGGGGAAAAACGACTGACAGCTTTTATGAGGAGGAATTGTTGAATGGGCTCTAATTTGTCGAGTCTGGACAAACTGGAAAACCAAAGCATTTTTATTATCCGGGAGGCCTACAGCCAGTTCAGAAAAGTGGCGATGCTGTGGTCGATCGGCAAGGATTCCACGACTCTCTTGTGGCTCGTTAGAAAGGCCTTTTTTGGCAGGGTACCCTTTCCGACTATTCATATTGATACCACATACAAGTTCAAGGAAATCTACGATTTCAGAGAAAAATACGCTAAGGAATGGGGCCTTAACCTGATCGTTGCAAAGAATGAGCAGGCCATCAGCAGAGGCGTAGGGCCTACCAAAGGCAAGTTTCAGTGTTGCAACGAGCTTAAGACGGTTGCGCTGAAACAGGCAATTGCCAAGTACGGCTTTAAGGCGTTGTATCTCGGAATCAGAAGGGACGAGCACGGTATTCGTGCCAAGGAGAGGGTTTTCAGTCCGCGGGACGAGGATTTTGAATGGGATTATAAGAACCAGCCGCCGGAGCTGTGGGACCAGTACAAGACCAAGGCCGCCGAAGAAGAGCACCTTCGCGTTCATCCGCTGCTGGGCTGGCGTGAAATCGACGTCTGGGAATATGTAAAAAGAGAAAAAATTCCTGTTGTTGACCTTTACTTTGCCAAAAAGGGGAAACGATATAGAAGTATCGGCTGTGAGACCTGCTGTGAGCCGATTGATTCGGATGCCGACACGATAGACAAGGTTGTCGAGGAGTTAAAGACCTCTAAAATTTCCGAGAGGAGCGGCCGAGCACAGGACAAGGAAGACGACTATATGATGCAGAAGCTGCGGTCGTTGGGATATATGTAACTCAAACTGACCCCCGCCGTTTTGCTTCGCAAAAGCGAAGCAGCGGGGGCCAGTTTGAAAATGCAAAAATCAAAGTGTAAAATACAAAATTGCGGAACCCGCCTGACGGCGGATGGCGTTGAAAATGTAAAAATCAAAGTGCAAAATGCAAAATTGCGGAATGTATTGTCAAAAATCGACTTACATCCCGCCCCTCGGAGGGGCGGGATACATTTAACATTTGCTATAAATCGGTCAATTTGAGTATGTAAGATGACCACTCAGAACAGAGAGGCACACATACGCTCAATAATGAAGGCGGTCAGCTACCGGTTGCTTGCTGCCGTTGCGACCGGCTCGATTGCCTTTGTTTTCACTAAAAGATTAGATATCTCTATCGGCATAGCTTCCGTGGAAGCGGTGGCAAAGATAATATGTTATTATATCCATGAGAGATTTTGGTCGTTTATAAAGTTCGGCCAGAAGAGGCATCCATTATCTTCTCTGCCGGTAAACAGACCGCTCGAAGAAAGGGATATGGAGGAAATTAAGAAGAAGCTGAAAGAGCTGGGGTATATCAACGAGGATTGAAATGGACGTACTTAGCTTTGTTATTGTCGGTCACATCGACCACGGGAAATCGACGCTGATAGGAAGACTGCTTTACGACACCGATTCGCTGGCTGCGGACAAAATCGAGGAGATTCAAAAGGCCTCGGCCGAGGCGGGCAGAGATACGGAATTTGCCTATCTGCTGGACCATCTGGAAGAGGAGCGCAAGCAGGGTATCACGATTGATACGACGCAGGTTTTCTTCAAGACCGGCAAAAGGCGTTACGTAATAATCGATGCCCCGGGCCACGTGGAGTTTGTCAAGAATATGATTACCGGCGCTTCGCAGGCCGAGGCCGCTGTTCTGATTATTGATGTCGCCGAGGGTGTTAGAGAACAGACCAAACGGCATTCGTATATGTTATCACTGCTCGGACTGGAGCAGGTTGTTGTAGTTTTGAATAAGATGGACCTGGTTGATTTTTCTCAGGACAGTTTCAACGCCGTTAAGAAAGACATACAGAAGTTTCTGAAATCGATAGATATTGAGCCGATTTTTTACATTCCGATTTCTGCAATCAAAGGTGACAATATCACCAAAAAGTCCGACAGTATGAAATGGTATAACGGCCCGACGTTTCTGGGGAGTTTGGACAGTTTGCAAAACAGGCAGCCGCCTGAGGACAAGTCCCTGCTTTTTCCCGTCCAGGATGTTTATAAGGTCGCAGACAAGAGAATCAATGCCGGCAGGGTGGAGTCCGGCGTAATCGCCAAAGGAGACAGGATAAAAATTCTGCCGAGCGGTCAGATGACAAGCGTTGATTCCATCGAGAAGTTTCTCGAAGATACCGACAGAGCCGTTGCCAGTGAATGTATTGGGATGACAACCGTAGATTCGGTTTTTCTCAATCGCGGCGATATAGTGTGTTTGCCGGGCAGCGAGCCGGTCGTAACCGACAGCATCGCCGCGAGCATCTTCTGGATGGCTAAGCGGGACTTCGACGGGAGGCAGAAATTGACTATAAGATGTGCGACGCAGGAGACAAGCTGTAAGATAGAGAGCATTAACAGGAGGATTAACTCCTCGACTCTCGAAGTTATTGAGCAGAACGCCAAGATACTGAAGAATCTTGAGGTAGCGGAGGTCATTCTGAAGACCAAGAATCCTGTGGCCATCAAGGACTTCAACGATGTTCAGGAATTGGGTCGTTTTGTCCTTGTGCAGGATGAGAATATATGTGCCGGCGGGATTATTGCCGGTGCAGGATGAGAGTATGTCAGAGAGCCCAAGAACTGTAATAATAGGCCTCGATGGTGTGCCGTTTGGTATGCTTAAGGATTTTGCCGAGGCCGATGTGATGCCGAATACCGGCCAAATAATCCGGGACGGATTCTTTGCGCCTATGCGCTCTACAATCCCGGAAATCTCCTCGGTGGCCTGGTCGTCCATCATAACCGGCACCAACCCTGGTGAACACGGAATCTTTGGTTTTGTCGATATTCATCCTGATTCGTATAAGATGAAGTTTCCCAATTTCAGTGACCTTAAGCAGGCGCCGTTCTGGGGCCGGGGTAAGGGCAAATCCGTTATAATGAATGTTCCCTCGACGTATCCCGTCAGTGAGATGAATGGGGTGCACATATCGGGCTTTGTTTCCATAGATTTTGAAAAAAGTGTTCATCCGAAGTCATTCATAGCCCGGCTGAAAGAAATGGACTATCGCCTGGATGTTGATTCGCAGAAGGCCCACAGTTCGATAGACCTGTTTCTGGAAGATTTGGATAAGACCCTTGAGGCGAGAATCCGGGCCTACCGTTATCTCTGGGAAGGCGAAGATTGGCAAACCTTTATGCTGGTATTCACCGGAACAGACCGGCTGATGCATTTTTTGTTCGATGCTTACGAAGACAAAGACCATAAGTATCATAATGACTTTCTCAACCACTTTCGCAGAATCGATGAAGTAATCGGTGAAGTCTGCTCCAAGCTTACCGGAAAAGACTCTTGTTTACTGCTTTCCGACCACGGCTTCGAGGCGCTCGAAAAGGATGTTTACGTAAACCACCTTTTGAGTAGCGAGGGGTTTCTGAGCTTCAAGCAAAATAGCGAGCGGAAGCTGGTGAATATCGATATGGCTACGAAGGCGTTTGCGCTGGACCCGGCCCGAATCTTCATAAACCAAAGGGGCAAATACCCCGCCGGCGGTGTTGAGGGCGGTGACAGAGAGCGCTGCTTGAAGGATTTGGAAGGGCTCTTTGACTCGCTTCAAATTGACGGCAGAAAGGTTATAAAATACATATACAGAAAAGAAGACGTTTACTCGGGCCCACATCTGGGCAGCGCGCCGGATATGATTCTTATTGCCGACAAAGGATTTAATCTAAAGGGTTCTATGGCCGCACAGCAGCTTGCCGGCAAAGGTCCGTTCACCGGCAAGCATACCTATCAAAATGCCTTTTTGCTTATAAGAGATAAACGGGCCGTATCTGACTTTATCGGCGACCATCCGTCTGTAATTGATGCCGGCCGACTAATCAGGTTTCTTGCAACAGGTAGCTAATTATGGGGCGTAAGCAGGATTTACATAAAGCCGTGAGCCGGCGCAGTGTGCTAAAGTACGGCGTTTACGGAGGCCTGTCAGCGGGGCTATGGCTGGGTGGCTGCGGCAGGCGACGCCGACAGGAATTGCCCAATATTGTTATGCTTTTGGTTGACACCTTGCGGGCCGACCATATGAGCGTCTACGGCTATGGCTACTGGGGTGGTGCGGTGGGTGGTTATGAAGCCCCGACTACGCCAAACCTCGAGCGGCTGGCGGGGCAGGCGGTGGTCTTCAAGCGTGTAATCGCCCCCTCCAGCTGGACAAAGACCTCTATGGGCTCGATTATGACCGGCTGCAATCCGTCACGCCACGGCGCCCAAGGCGTCAAGGATGTCCTGCCAGATGGGCTGACCACCATAGCTGAGGCACTTGCCGAGCAGGGGTATTACACCATCGGTGTCAACACCAACCCGTGGCTTAAATCCATATTTGGTTTTAATGCCGGGTTCCACACCTACCACACGCTGCCGTGCGAAGCATCCTTCGGCAGCGCTTGGGACGTCAATCGAACAGCGCTGGAGCTGTTGAAACAGGCACCACAAGGCAAGCCGGTTTTTCTTTATCTGCACTATATGGATGTTCACTCTCCGTATGCGCCGAGCCGGCCGTTTTTTTCCGAGCCGCCGGCAACCATCCCCGGGCTGGGTGTGGTACCGGACGATGAGCTGGATATTCTATACCGTCAGAAAGGGCTGGACGCTCCGGGGGTGGTTCCACGAATAATTAAGCTTTACGACGGTGAGATTCGAACCGTCGATGCCGCCATAGACCAGCTGCTGAAAGAGCTTCAAAGAGAAAATTGGTTTGACAACACCATCGTGGTAATTACATCCGACCATGGCGAGGAATTCCGCGAACATGGCAGCATTGAACATGGCAAGAACCTCTACCCGGAGGTGTACGAGGTCCCGCTGATATTTCTCTGGCCGGGCCGATTGCCTGCCGGAGTGAGAATCAGCGCACAGGTCCGCTCAATTGATATTGCCCCGACGTTATTTGCTTTGACTGGCTTGGATGTGCCGAAATCGCTTGATGGCAAGCCGCTGCTGCCGATGGAAAACGACCGGCTTCCGGACGAGGTTGCGATAAGTGCTGTCGGCCTAAATGACTGCATCCCCGACCTCGACTATGTGGCGGTGGTTTCTCGTGAGCATCTGTACGTGCGGGAGAAGGTCAATAACGTGGTGGAGTTTTATGACTTGCGTTCTGACCCCGGCGCCCAGCAGAATCTTGGTGATACCGACCCCAAGGCGGCCTTCTACGCTGAACTCGAAGCCGGCACAGTCAGCAGAAAAACAACCGAGCAGGTTGAATTAGACGAGGAAACTCGCAACCAGCTCAAATCCTTGGGCTATCTGCGATAGTATGATAAGTTTACATTTACTTTTTGTGCGAGAAGGCAGGCGAGGGACGTTCGGCAAATATATCCGGAGATATTATGAGTGAACCGTTGAAGGAAAAGCAGCCATTGCCGTGGTGGCGCCGTATAGTGCTGATGTCGGTGCTGGCGGTGATGGTGTTACTCGCCGCTTTAGTATCGGCGGGCTATGTGATGGAGAGGCAATTGGGCGCTGAGGTTATCAAGGTTGTGCGGTCGGGCGAGCCGCTCAGCTTTTCCGATTTGGCGGCGGGCCGGCAGCCGGCCGGCACAGTCGATGATGCGTCTTACTACTATGGCCTGGCATTGTCGGGCATGACCGCCGACGATTTAGAAAAGCTGGTGCGTGCTAACGTCTTCTATCGGATGAAGATTAACACCGAGGCAGCAGGCGAGTTTCCTATCGAGCAGCGTGAAGAGCTGGCTTCGGTACTGGCGGGTTTTCAGACGACACTGAGAAATCTCGACAGGGGGGCGGACATCGGTTTATTTGACCCTGTTATCAGCGTTGAAAAAGGAATAGGGGTGTGCGTGGACCGTTTGCGCCGTGCGCGGACAGCCGCCACTTTGTTATCTACGCGGACATTGAAGTTAATTCTGGACGGTGAAGGCGATGCTGCGGCTGATTCGGCGGTGAATATGTTGAAAATGACACGCATATTTGACCACCAGCCGATTATCGTCGTGCATACAATCAAGGTGGGGGTTTTAGATTTGGCGTGTAAGGATATCCATCTGTTGTTGAGATTTTGTCGGCCATCGGGGCAATCATTGGCGAGGTTGCAGGAGGTGCTGTCGGGAACTATGCCGGCGGATGCTCTGGAAAAGATGTTTTTGACTGAACGAGTCTATCAGACGGAGATGGCGAGGAATTTACTACCTGAGAATATTGTTTCGCAGTATCTACAGCCGGATGCCCCTGATTTGCCGGAGCGGCTGCGTTTGCCGGAGCGTTTCCGGGTGCGGCTTCGGATGCGACAGAAGGCCATCCGGTATTTTCGTGATATGACCCGGTTGATAACTGCTGTGCGTCGTCCCTGGCCGGGACCGTTGGATGCAACGGCTGGCAGTCTGCCTGAACCGGCAAAAAGGTCCCGCAGGTTGTTCTCGAGCGGGGCCGCCTTTATTCGTTTGACCGCCGGAACGCTTGTAAGCATCCGCTGTACCGTTTTAGCTATTGCGATTGAGCGATATCGTCGTTCTCACGGCGAATTGCCTCATTCTTTGGAAGATTTGTCCGGCGATTATATCGACTCGATTCCGGTGGATCCGTTTACGGGCGAGAATCTTCTATACGGCTGGGATAAAGAAAGTTATGTGGTGTACAGTGTCGGCCCTGACCGTCAGGATGACGGCGGTTTTGTAAGGCCGAGGGCTGGGGAGAGGGGTCCACGAGACCTCGGTCTTCGCCTCTAATTTCTTGAGTCCGCGTAGGTAGAAACCGTTACCCCGCACCTACTTTGCGCAGCAAAGTTAAATTCTAATATCTAAATTCGAAATCCCAAACAAATTCTAATTACCAAAACTCAAATGTTCAAAACAAGTATGTTTGGAGCATTTGAATTTAGTATTTTGATATTGTTTAGAGTTTAGAAATTAGGATTTAGGATTTATACTTTTCTGTTCGAAGTAGGTGCGGGGCTGTATTGCGTTGTGATGGTGTCCGAAACAGATGGTGGAGATTAGTTTATATCCTGACCTTCAGAAACGGTTTAAAAATCAAGGCGAAGACCATTGAAGCGACGAAGAAATAAATCAGCCACCAGTCGGTGCCGCTTGTACGGGACAGCCGGTCAGGATACGCTATGCTGATGGACTGAACGGGCGAGTCGGGGCTGAAAGGTTTCTCCAGCGGATTCAGGAGGATATCGCCCCAGTTCCATCCTGGCCGCTCGGTGCTTACACGCATAAAGCCATCACCAATGGTCAGCTCCTTTTCAAATTGCTGGCGGTCAGTATTGAAGATTATACTGTGGTATCCTTTTTCACGGGCTTTGATTTCCCAGCATATTTGGCGCTTGCTAAAAATTCGGATTGGCCCTGTTGCCACCTCGGCTGCGGCGGTGGGCTCGATATTTACGTTTGGCCAGGATGATGAGTCGATATTATCGTTGAGTTTCATTGTAACTATGGTCTGCTCGCCTGATTGCAGCGGTCGGGACTGGTACCACAGCCCCAGTTGTGCCAGAAGTAAAGATACCGGCACAATCATCACCAGCATTGGCCTAATGGCGTGGAACAATAAGAGAAAGGCCCCTTTAAAAAGCCGGCCCTGCGACTGTAGTGTTACCGCTATACTGTCTTTGAATAGCTTCAGGGCAAGCATCTGGGCCTTGATGTCGTCCTTGACCCGGCCGATAGCATGTTGATTGGAGGTGTATTTGAAGATAGCCAGTAGTACCAGGCCGGTTAGTGCTGAAATGATGGTATTCGACAGCCATCCCGGCAGCCCGGCAATAACGGGAGCCAGCAGAAACCTGGCCAGGATATTGATTGGCACGTTTATCCAGCTTATGATTTGAGCGAGCAGATTCATCACTCGATGTACCCCAGACCACGGAGCTGTTCGGCCGTTTTTTCATCCTCATCCTTTGTTTCGTATTTGGCGACCTCCGTTTCGATGATGTGGGTAATAAACTCCTCGATGCTGCTGTATCCGGCGGTTTCGGCTGCGTTTTTAGCCCTGTCAAAAAGGTTAGAATCAATCTTGATTTTGGCCATTTGTTTAACTTCCTTATTTAACTGTCATAGTGTCCTGTTTTATGTCGTGAAAATGTTTTTGCCTGTCATTGAGGGCGGAACTTCCAGTCCGAATTCCGTCAGAATGGACGGTGCTACATCTATCAGGGCCGGGGTGCTGGCGGCGATGGGCTTATTACTGAAGATAACCCCCGGCACTTCGGAGACGTCGGCACAGTGGTCTGCGCTCCAGGCCGAGTCGTTGTCCAGCAGCACATCCCTGGTCATACCGCCCAGACAGGTCGCCCAGGAGGCCCTGTAATCGCGGCAGTAGCCGATAATCAGGTCGGGGGCCAGTGCCGTTGCGGGGCCGGAATACGCTTTGTCCGTGCGGTGTGCTTTTCGGATAACCTGTCTGCCGTTGGTGTCCCTGACCGCTTCGAGTTTGCTTATCAATTCTTCGATAAGCTCTTCGCTCTGGCCGCCGGGCTTGACGATGCCGTCCCGCTCTCGACCATTGAGGTTAAGATACAGCCCGTTTATACCTAAACCATAGGCCCTTGTTTTTGACCAATCGACATTGCTTAGTATCGAAGTTGAATCGGGAGGGTGAAGATAGCCATTGTCCCGCAGCCAGGAATTGAGATTGAACTGTCTTTTGAAATTGGCGAAGCCGTGGTCGCTGAGCACGATAATGGTGGCCTTGTCACCGTAGCGATTTAGAATGTCACCTACGACCGAGTCCAGTTTACTGTAGATTCCCTGAAGGTGGCTGAAGTATGTTTTAGCGTCGTTCGCAGAGCGGGTGGGGTGTTTTTCGTCGGAGTCCCACCAGAACATATGCGACTGTAAATCCGTGCTGGAAAAGTAAAAAAACAGCAGACCGTCGTCATAATTTTCCATAGCGTATTCCAGCAGATTAAGGCGCTCTTCGAGCACATAATCGGCCTGCGTGGCATATTCAGCATCGGTGAACACCTTGTTCGATAACGCCTTATGGTCTTCCTGAAAGCCGGTGGTGTAGAATGATCTCAATCTGCTTGAAATTTCCTTTATAAACTCAGGGGGCTCGGTAATCTTTAAATATGAATCCGAAGGGTCACTATTGATGGGACTTACGTAAAGGCGCAAGTTTGGTTCAAATTCCTGCAGGTAGAATCGGCATATTCCGCTAACGTGTTCATTAGGGCCTATTGTTTCCAGTTCGAAGTCAAGTTTAATCCAATCGCTCCACTGGCCTTGTTTCAGCAGGATTTTGCGTTTCTGGATTTCAATCACTGCTGCTTTTTCTTTTTTGTCTCGGTGGACTAAAAAATCTATAGTCGTTGGTCCTGGCTTTACTAAAAGAGTGTTTTTGGGTCCTTGTAATTGTGCTTTGGCAGTTTCGTTCTCGAAGAAAAGCATAGAGCGCTTTCCGCCGCCTTCATCTTTGGTTCGAAATGGTCCGTCCTCGGCAAAGTGCTGATATGTGCCATAGGTTCCCAGCAGGTCAGGAGTGCCTAATCCCGCCAGACATCTATGGTAGCCGTATTTTGAGGGACTCGGCGGATAATTGGAAGGCAGGTCGTAAAACGTTGAATAGATACTCGCTTCGTCGAGGTAGTCCCAGAAAGGCGTTCCCTGTCTGCGCAGCAGGGTGGCGGGCGGCTTATGGTTGAAGGGCCAAAAGTTCAACTGTAGCTTATATTCTCCTACTTCCCAGTAGCCCTCGCCTGCGACCGTTTCAGCCACGGCGAAAAATGGCGCACATTGTCTTTCCGGATGACGGTGGATGAAATCGAAGATTCCGTGTGAGCCGGGCCCTGCCCCGTTGATGAAATTCGCCCAGGCAACCGGGCTCTGAGGCGGAATGCTGGTGCCGAGCACACGGAAACCGCCCTCCTGGTGAAGCCGGGCGAAATTAGGCAGCTTCCCGGCCTTCATCATCTCTCTGGAAAGGCGCGGGTCCATACCGTCGATGCCGATAACAATAACCTTTTTTCCTGCAGCGGCTCGGCTGCCTTTGCCCGCATAGAGCGGTCTTGCACCCAGGCCCGCACCAAACGCCGCAGCCGCTACGGTGGACTGCTTGAGAAACTCTCTTCGATTAAGTTTGTCTTTGTTATTATGAGCCATTGTATGACTTCCTTACTATTATTTGGGTATCTTATAAGTAGATACGTTCCTATCCTTTCTGATGTTTGGCTTCCGCTGAGCTTTGCACACTGTCGCCGGCGTTGGCGACCTCTAATGGCCGCCCATCCATATATCCGGGTGTTTCGATTCCGAACATATCCAGCACAGTCGGCCCTATATCTATCAGCCGGGGGTGTTCTGTGGCAATGGTTCGATTGCAGAATAGAACGCCGGGGACGAGAGAAGGGTCAATGCAGTGGTCGCCGCTCCAGGCCTTGGTATTGTCGTGGAAGATTTTGTCGGTTACCTCTCCAACGGCGGTTTCCCAGGAGGCGCGATAGCCCCTGTTATAGCCCACAATCAAATCGGGCGCCTCGCCCTTATACGGCCCGCTATAAACCTTTAATGCGTTGTAAACCTGCTTGATTGCCGGCTGGTTTCTGTCCGGGTCGTTTAGCTTGGTAAGCTTTTCAATAATTTCATCGCGCAGCCGTTCGGCTTCGGTGCCGGGGTCAACGACGCCCTGTGATTCCCTGCCCTTGAGATTAAGATACAGCCCTGCTAAACCGACGGCGAAGGCACGGGTTTGGGACCAATCGACACCAGCCATATATTTCTTGTTTCGGCCGTCCTCTTTGAGTTTAAGGTAACCGTTCTCCTCCAGCCAGCGGTTCAGGTCCACGCCGTGACGGAATGTGTTAAAGCCGTGGTCGGAGATAATCATAAGCACAGTGTCCTTGCCCTTGCACTTGGCCACCGTTTTGCCGACCAGAACATCCATACGCCGATAGAGCTGTTCGATTGCGTTGCGTCCCGGGTCGTGCTGTCGTTGCCGGCGGGCGGGATGCTGCTCGTCTATATCTCTCCAGAATGTGTGCTGGATGCGGTCGGTGCCGTCGAAGACACAGACGCACATGCCCTGTTTTACCTTGTCGAGCGAATCAAAGAACATCTTTTCGCGCTCCTGGTCGGTCTGGATACATTGTTGTATGAAAGCGTCGTCGATGAGAACCTTTTCGTTAAGTGCCCAACTGTCTTCAGCCAGCCCCAGTGTGGCAAAAGCCCCCTGGCGTTTAGCGAGATAGGTGGAGTAAACGGCTGGATAGGCAATCGGCATAGCCGGCTTTTCCGGGTCGATGTTGATGGGTGTAACGTATAATTTAAATTCGGGCTCGGTGCTTAACAGGAGAAATTTGCATATCCCGTGCACCTTTATTCCCCAGCCGGCCTTGAACTCAACCTTTATCCATTCGCTATATACGTCCTTCTTGAGTTTGTGACCGGTGCCGTTAATCTTTATATCGGCGGATGCTTCGTCTTTTATAGTTACTACAAAGGGACATTTCAAAATACTTTTATCTTTGCGAAGCGGGTTTTCCGAACCGATGAGTTCAGACTCTATAGTGTCCCCTTTTCTGGTAACGCGGAAGTTTTCGCCGCCGGTATGCTCGCCATCGCCTTCGGTTTTGGTTGTGTAAAAAGAAAACATCCCCTGGGTTCCGCGCAGGTCTGGAACGCACATACCCGATAGTTGCACGCCGCGAAATTTTTCCGGCGGAAAGGTGACGGGAACGCGAATGACATTGCTGAATATACCGTGCTCACCGAGGGTTTTCCAGAAGGGCCTGCCCTTGCGCAGCAGGCGGATATCGGCCTTGCCCAGGGGAAACTGGTATTTACCCAGACTGATTTTTCGTCGCGGCCCTCTTATGTCAACCGAGCTTAGCCGGGGCTGATAGTTTTGTTTGTCCCGCGTTAGAAAATCAAAGATATTGTGCTTGCCGGGGTTGGAGCCGGTCTGAAATGACGACCAGGCCGCCGGTGAGATAGGTGGGATGGTGGTTGCCAGCGGTTTGAAGCAGCCCTGCTGACGCAGCTTGGCCAGGTTGGGGAGCTTGCCTTCGGACAGTAACTTTTCCGTCAGTGCCGGGTCCATCCCGTCCAGCCCTAATATCACGAATTTTTTGACCCGACTTCGGGCAAAGGCACGACGGCCGCGAATCGCCCGGATAATATAGCGTATCGGCCAGGTAAATAAGGCCAGTACCGCCGACAGCACGGCTGTGAACATCACCAGGAACGAGCCAACCACCGCAAAGCCGGCCCCAGGGCCTATGTATGCCTGGGCCTGGCCGGGGATAACCAGAACAAAAAGACCGGCCAAAAGCAAGAGTTTAAGGGTCTTGCGGTGCTGTTCTACTGACATTTTTTTATCGACTCCCTGAAAAACCTAAAATGCAATCCCGGTAATCGATGATGAATTTTTCACGCTAATGTCTTATTTAGCTTAATCGGCAAACATTTAGCCTGTGGTTAATTAGCATCTTACTTATTCTACCATATATAGATATTGGAAAGCAAGAGGGTTTTGAATTGGAATAAATGTCCCGAGTGTGTATTTTGGGTAGTTTTGCCCGCCAGCTATTTGGGTTCTGGCGGTGGTAAGAGCACGAAAAATGCATTTTGAATGCTCCCCCATAATTTTTAGGGCGGTTATTGGGGGGGGGGGGTAAATGTTGACATAGTGGGTGACTTTTGATATAATACAGTGTTGAATGTAAATAAATAACTTACGTGGTCTGGACCCTGCTGTGGGTGCAGCTACTTACCTTTGTAGGAGTAAACACATCACCATAAAGACGTGGAGGAGGCAGACAAATTTTTCTTACCCCACTATATTGAGGAGATAAGTGATGAAAAAGAGGATTCCCGTGTCTTTGCGTCTGGCGTTTGTAGCGATTGTGTTGGTTCTGGGGCTGTGCGGCACGGCTGCGGCGATTACAGGCGACCTTGACGGGAACAACTATGTCGATTGGAACGACCTCGACGTTCTCACCGGCTGGTGGTTAAGCACCGGCTGCTCGGCGGCCGACTGGTGCGGCGGGGCCGACATCGACCACAGCAGCAAGGTTGACTTTAACGATTTTGGCCTGTTTGCACTGCACTGGTTAGAGTCGGAGTTTGTTGACCATAATCTTGTCGGCTGGTATATGCTCGATGAGACCGGCGGTGTTACCGCTTACGATTCGTCCGAGTACGGCTATAACGGCACACTTTCCGGCGGGGCAAGCTGGGAGCCGACAGGAGGAAGATACGATGGGGCGGTGCGCTTTCACGGAGACGATGAGCGTGTTGCTATTCCCACGACGGGGATATCGAGATTCAGAGGAACAATTACGCTGTGGGGTCGGCTGGAAGGAGACCAGAGTCAGCACTACAGGTTCTTTTTCGGCGACCGCACCGGCGGCAGCAGTGACGATAACAGGATTCAATTGTATATGAAGGACAATACCGTCCTTTGTACGGGGCTTGCTGATAATCATAACTTAAATACCAGTGTTATGACCTTAAGTGTCGATACGTGGTACCATATAGCGCTTACCTGGGGTGGCGGCGGTGGAAGCGGCTATGTGGTCTATGTTGATGGTGATGACAAGGCCAGCGGCACGCACAGCACGATAGGTGTTTTAAGCGGCTCGGCGGATGTCGGCAACAGCGGCGAGCCCAGCCCTGTCGGCGGATTCAACGGTCTGATTGACGAGGTCGGGATATGGGACAGGGTTCTGGATGGTTCTGAAATTTTAGACGTTTATAACAACGGTATTGGTGAGCCGAACACCTCACCGCCGGGCCAGGCGAGTAATCCAAGTCCGTCAAATACGGCGACGGGTGTAAGTATAAATGCGGATTTGAGCTGGACGGCTGGCTCTCATACAACCAGCCACGATGTGTATTTTGGTACGGATTCTACGCCGGATTCAGGTGAGTTCAAGGGCAATCAGCCGGGCACTACCTATAACCCCGGCACAATGGCCTACAGTACAACCTACTACTGGCGGATAGATGAGAAGAATGCCTACGGCACAACGACCGGTGTTGTGTGGAGCTTTACGACGGGGTCGGTGCCGTCGCCGCCGGGCCAGGCCAGCGAGCCCAGTCCATCGGATACGGCGACCGATGTAAGCATAAGCGCCAATCTTATCTGGACGGCCGGTGCTGGTGCGACCAGTCATGATGTGTATTTCGGCACGGATTCTACACCGGATTCGAGTGAGTTTCAGGGCAATCAGCCGGGCACCGGTTTCGACCCCCGTATTATGGATGTGAGCACGACTTACTACTGGCGGATTGACGAGAAGAACGCCGGCGGCACGACGACAGGCGATGTGTGGAGCTTTACGACAGGGATAGATTTCGGGGATATAAGCTGGGAGACGATAATGGGTCAGGCGTGGAGCCCGCCTGCAAAATTGGAGGACTTTAACGGTGTGCATCCGCGTTATCTGCTGACGGCGTCGAAGGCAGCGGCCATTAAGGCCAAGGTCGATACGCCGGGGACAATGCAGGAATATATCTGGCTTAATGTCGTTAAGCCGAAGGCCGATAGCCTGCTGACCCAGAGTCCGCCGGGGGGCAGTAATGAAGACGACATGCGGGAGTCCGGCAGGGGGATTCCGTGGCTGGCGCTGGCGTATCTGATGGCGGACGAGCCGGACAAAACGACGTATAAGAACAAGGCGATAAGCTGGATGATAACAGTATGCACCTATTCGAACTGGGATAATAACCATAGCTTAGGTGCCGGTGAGGGGCTTGTTGGCGTTTCTATCGGGTATGACTGGCTTTATAATGAGCTGGTAATATTCGACAAAGGACATATCAGAGACAAATTAATTCTGCAGGGTGAACGTATGGTAGATGGGCCGCCGCAGCAGCGTGAGGTGTATCTTGCGAACCACTGTCACGTGGAATATAACGGGTTGGGTGCGGCGGGGTTTGTGCTTTACGATGACCCCAGCGCTACGGATGCGATGGACTGGATAAGACAGGCGGATTTGATTTTCCAGACGGCGTTTATGGTAGCCAGTGATGACGGGACATCTGCATCGGGACATCAATACTGGGGATATTCGATGGAGTCATTGCTTTGCTTTACGGAGGCGGCAAAGGACCTGATGGATGTGGATTACTA
>CAYONQ010000067.1:0-15815 GCA_964405375.1 uncultured Pirellulales bacterium | reverse complement strand
TTTTTCTCAATTTTTTGCATTTTTTCTCTATTTTTCTTCATTTTTCTCCATTTTTCTCCATTTTTTTCTTACCCATCTCACCCAAACCACCCAAGCCAACCCACCAACCCTCATTTTTAACCCCAAAAACCCACATCCCACCTTAAAATAAACCCCAAAAACCGGTGTTTTTTAAAAATTCCAGATAATTCTAATCTACAATTCTCCCCAACAGCCCGCCCAATAGCTCCATCGGCAGCCCCATCACATTCGTCAAGCTGCCTTCTATTTTCTCGACAAACTCATCGCCGTTTTCCTTTATCGCATAGGCGCCCGCCTTATCACGCCAGCAGCCGCTTTCGATATGCTCTGCTATCTGCTCATCAGTCAATTTTTTCGGATAAACAACCGTTGTTTCACTTTCAACAATCTCAATACCATCATTTAGCCGAACAATCGCAACGGCGGTTATCACCTTATGAGGCGCACTAAACAGCTTCCTGGTAATCTGCTCGGCCTGTTCTGCGTCAGCCGGCTTACCGATTATTTCGCCGGCAAAATCAACAACGGTATCGGCGCCTATTACCAAACAGTCGGTATGCCTTACAGCCACGCTCTTTGCCTTGGCTAACGCCAATCGTTCGGCACATTCACAGGCCGCTGTATTGTCGGTCGCAAATGCCGACTCATCAATATCCGGGGCAATAGAAACAAACTTATAGCCGGCCTCGGCCAATAATTCTCTTCGCCGGGGTGATGCCGATGCGAGTATGATGGACAACTGATGATTCAAAACTCGTAGTTACTCAAACTGACCGATTTATTGCCAAGAACCAATATAAACCATTATGTGATACACAATTATGGAAAACAAAACTATAATGAAAATAGCCATCCCGACCCTGTCGGGATTCCACAGTTTTGCATTTTTAACTTTGATTTTTGCATTCTCAAACTGACCAACGGTCAGTTTGAGTTAGTTACTTAAAGTGTATGTGATAAGTTATCTTCCTGCAGAAGGTTATGTATTCCTGCTCAATTCTGCTAAAATCATCACCGATATACCGCTTGAATAATTCTGAGCCGACGGCCCGGTTCCAGCGGACGGTCAACGGGATGTTTCTATCCGCTGCGACTCTTCGAAGTTCTTCACTGAGATGCCAATCCCCCCTCAAGCCATCCAGCAGCAGATTGTGATAATTAGCAAGCCGTTTGCCGTAATCGGCCTCCCGCAGAAATCGCACCAGTGCATACGACTGTGCGTAAAAGGCCATCACGGCATCATCTTCATTGGCGGCGAGAACCTCACCGGGATTCAGGGCTATCAATTCTTTCAGCGGTATCATCTTGTTCTTCATCAGCGTCTTCTTCAATGCACCCAATCGGTTCAAATTCCCGTCCGGCTCAAAATAAAACAACCCCCTGTCATATCTGCTGGCCTCGAACAGCATTGCGATACCTTCGTCGAGCCAGCTCGGCAGCCGAAACTTGAAGTGCCTGCTGTTAAATTGATGCCATCCCTCGTGCCCGATAACAGAGAACGTCCGCTCTCTGCCGATATTGTATGACACGCACACCCCATTTAGATAATACGCACCGGCCTTTATCTTGCAATACAAAGCCGCCTGCGGGCCGGTGAAGCCCCTCGTAAAATCCTCCCACTGCTCGCGCTTGGCAAAGAGATAAGCGGTAAATCTGCCTCTCGTCTCGATGGGACTGGGCAGTTGGCCGTTGTAGCCGCGATAAGCTGATTCTATAAAGCCGGGAACCTGCGAGAGCATCAACGGATCCAGAAGCGTTGTGAAAATCTCATAATGTGCGGTAGTAATTTTTAGCCCCGGCCCATACTCGTTTTCCCAGACCTCGACCGATTCCAGCGCCGGCAGCCGACGGCTTTGAAGATACTCAATCATACCGGCCGGCGTATCAATTCGCCGCTTGGTGCTACTTTTGACAGACTGGCTTTCCAAACAGCCGGCTAAACAAATAATCCCAACTATGCAAATTGGCGTAAGCTTTTTTACCATTATCAGCTACCAAACACTATTCACTAACGACTATTCCCTAACGACTATCTTTGAAAAGTGAGCCGAATACCTCTGCGGTGAACAGATAAACCTCCGTATCCGGGTCTTTCCAGGCGTTAGGCGACAGACCAGCTTTATGTGCACAGCAATATGAGAGAAACTCCTCCTTGCCCCAGCCGGCCTCTTCCGCCACCTGGGGCAGAAAGCAACCCGATGCACGCCCATTCTTTATATAAATGCCGTCAACGCCAAGACGTAAGCTCAGCGGGTCGTCGGTTTTTTGCAGCGGCGAAAGAACAGAAATTTCAACATCCAACTGTTCTAACTCGTCGGCGGTTATCGGGTCGGCAAAGAAACGCGGGTCGCCGGTAGTCGACGCCTTTGCCATTTCAACGACTAACTCAATCAACGGCACATCAGAGACAAATTGGCCGATACAGCCCCGCAATCGGCCGTGGTTTTTCAACGTTACGAAGCAGCCGCAATGGGCATTTAGCTCGGGGTCGTCCGATTTGGGCTTCGGAAGCGCCCTGCCGGTGATAACCGCCTCGACCGTATCGCGGGCAATCTTTAGAAGTGTCTGTTTTTGAGTATCGTTCATTTTCAGCCGACAAATATATGACCCAGCCATCTCACTGCATAAACCACGACAGCCAACAATATGATAACGACAATCGTGGCAATGTTGAAATACTTTTCTATCAGCTGGCGGGCCTTTTCACCGAGGAAATAAAAAAGCAGCGCCTCGCCGCCGAACCGCATCGTCCTGAATATCACGCTTATACCCACGAATTTTAAAAGCGACACCTTTGCCATCCCGCCGACCCAGCTAAACAGCATATACGGCACGGGCGTCAAGGCCGAGATGGCAATCGCCCAGAAGTCGTATTGCCGGTAAATTTCGAGCGCCTGATGCGCCCTGTTACCCAAATCAATCGGCCCGAAGCTTATCTGCTCAAAGAAATTGACGACCCTTTCACCGCCGACAGCCAGGCCGAGAGAAAAGGCAATCGTTCCGCCAAGAACGGAAAAGAATGAGCAGATAAGACCGTATCGCAAAGAACGCCTCGGCTTGCCCAGACAAAGACCAATAACAAGCACGTCCGCAGGAATCGGCACGCATATCGGCTCGGTTATAGCAAGCACAATAAGCGCCACAATTCCGAAACGCGTATCTGCCCAGTGAACCACCCAGTTATACAACCGCCTGTGCCAGTGCCACCAGGCGATTTCGTTGTTCGTGATTCGTGAATCGTGAATCGTTTCACTGTCCGACATTCGATATTCCTAACTGTCATTTCCCGTTTTTCTTTGTCATTCTGAGCGCAGCGAAGAATCTATTCTTTTCTCTGTTGCCTCTGTGGTTTTTCCTTCTCTTCGTCTGAAAATTTCCCTGCTGGACCACCGGCCGTAAACAAGACCGCAAACCGCGTTACCAGCGCACCTAAAAGAACATAACCAAAAATCACCTGAACCGTTAATAATACGTGTCCCCAGATACTTTGTGCATTAGCGTACATATCACCAAATCCGAGCGTTGTCATTGTAACGACAGAAAAATAGATAGGCCGTATAAAAACCAATAAGCCATAGTGCCATATCGGCAAATGCGGCTCTACCGTTAAATCACAAACAATGCCCGGGGAAACCAGCAGGCACAGTTTGCATAAATTGCTGCAAAAGCACCTGCAAGTATAAAGAACATCCCTATTATCCGCCACGTGCGCAGACCGTAATCACTAATTCCAAAAAACCCACGAACCGGCCATCTCAACACCCAATGTTCCTTATACCATTCATTCCAGTTCTTCCGCCTGATATTATATTCCAGAAGCTGCTTCGTCGTTGGATCTATGCTTGCATTGTCTAAAGCAACACCACTAAAATTTGTAAACTTATTGTTTTTGCAATATCGGTTAACTTTACACTCCCAAAATGAAGTGGAGCTATTGACCTTTGCATGTTGGAATACCGCTCCATTTAGATGAGCATAACTGACACCCGCACCTTCCAGATGAGCAAAACTTAGATTCGCTTCTTCCAAGTGGGAATCCATCAGTGCTGCGTTTTCCAGATGGGCATGGTTAAAATGTGCTCCTTTAAGAAAGACCTTGCTGCACACTTTTTTCGAATTATCAATCGTACCGTCTTGGTTGATTAAGTGCCCACCTTTAAGATCAAGGTGAACACCTTCAAGATAACATTCACCAAGAGGAGCACCTTCCAAAAGAATATCTTTATCAGGATGTTTTTTTCGCCACTCGTTCCACTCAGTCATATCTCTGTTTTGTGAGCAGCGTTTGAGCATATCATATTGCTTTTGACTGAACCGCCGCTGAGTGCTCTCACTTTTTGAATTTTGATTTGTCATTTTGCTTTTTGCACTTTGATTTTTGATATTCCTTCCCTGTCCGCCAAACGCTAACCAATTTTCCTGCCAAGAATACGCCCAATTTGTTATAATGTCAACGAGCGATTTTGCGATTCTGTTAATCCAAAAACAAATGGCGGAAAACGTTTCCTTTAATATCGAATATCAGCACACTGCCGCAGCCGATGCGCTTGGTATAAGTATCGTTTGAAGATTCTAAAATATCCTTTACTGCGGACGGCAATTGTATTAACATATAGCTATGATTGAGAAGGTTGTTGCAAAATGCAGTCTGCAGGATTGGTCCAAGGTTAAAGATGACCTGAATTACTGGTTAAGTAAAACACCGCAAGAGCGAATCGCAGCTGTTGAGCACTTAAGAAGGTGCTATTATGGAAATTCAGCCGGACTTCAAAGAGTTGCTCGCATTATTAAACGCACATAATGTAGATTATGTTATTGTCGGGGCATATGCACTTGCCTTCCATGGGGCTCCTCGATTCACCGGCGATATTGATATATTCGTAAAACCCGACCCCGAAAACGCCGAGAGCATTTTAGCTGCCCTTAAAGAATTCGGCTTCGGCTCTTTAGATTTGAACAAGTCAGATTTCCAGCAACCAGACAAAGTCATCCAACTTGGTGTGCCTCCTGTTCGTGTAGATTTGCTCACTTCGTTAACGGATGTTCCCTGGCAGCAAGCCTACTCAGGCAAAGTAGAGGGAACTTATGGTGATGTACCGGTTTATTTCCTTGGCCGTAAAGAATTCCTTGCCAACAAAAAGGCCCTGGGAAGAAAAAAAGACCTGGCGGACATAGAAACCCTCGGTGAAGATTGATACGACAATTTCAATAATTGAAACCCACCTTTCCCAGGCAAACCAACCAATTTCATCTTGCAGAATCCTGATATTGAACGCATTGGCGTCTAATTTAGTACCAATGTAGCTTTTCTATACACGGAATCAAAGTCCTCTGTTATAATCTGAATTAGCAGCTATGGTTGATGAAGAACAATTTGAAACTATCGGTGATGGGCTATTGGTTCGGGCACCGGCCAAAATCAATCTGTCCCTCTTAATAGCGGGCAAACGTCCCGACGGCTTTCACGAGATAGAGACCGTGATGGCCAAAGTGAACTTCTACGATGAAATCCTCATCCAGCTAACTCAGAAAGCCGGTGTCGAGCTTACCTGCACAGGCCCTTACCCTGCACCACCGGGAAAGAACAATCTCGTTTACCAGACAGCTAAAATGCTGCTGGAAAGCTGCGGCCCACCAGCCGACATAAAAATCACCCTGACGAAGAATATCCCTGCCGGCTCAGGTCTTGGCTCGGCCAGCAGCGATGCAGCAGCGACCCTTATCGGGCTTAATAGATACCTGAATTTAGGACTTCCGGATGCCCGGCTCGCCGAATTGGCGGGCCGATTGGGAAGCGATGTGGCTTTCTTTTTAGGTGGGCCGCTGGCGTTCTGCACGGGAAAAGGTGAAAAAATTAAAAAATTAGATGAAAATTTTAACTTTCCGGCCCTGTTAATACTGCCGGGTGTAAATGTATCTACTAAAAGGGTTTATACCAACTACAAGCCGGATAGGCCTCTCTATGAAAAGCTCAGTGCCCGGATAAATAGTCATCTCCGGAAAAACAGAATTGATTTAGTATCTGGAATGTGCGCAAATATGTTGCAGAAAAGCTGTTTCAGCTTATATAGGGAGCTTGCTGAGCTGAAAGCCGGGATTGAATCCGCAGGTATTACCCCGTGCTGCCTGAGCGGCAGTGGCGCAGCGATGTTTTCTATTATGGCAGGCGGCGACGAAGAGAAAGCCAGGCAAGATAAACGCAAACTTGAGCAAAGAACAGGTTGCAAAGGCATTATAGTGAGAAACAATAGATGGTGAACTTTTAAGCGAGGCAAAGAAAATGGAAATCAGCGAGGTAAGAGTCAAATTAGTGAACAACAAAGACGACAGGTTAAAAGCTTTTTGCTCAGTAACAATGGACAACGAGTTTGTAGTTCGCGACATCAAGGTTATTGAAGGCACAAGCGGTCTTTTCGTTGCTATGCCCTCAAGGAAGATGAGCGACCATTGCGAAAAATGCGGGGGCAAAAACCATCTCAGGGCCAAATTCTGCAATAACTGCGGAGCGGCCCTCTCGGAAAACCGGGTGAGAAAAGATGCGAAAGGCAGGATGAAGCTGCACGCCGATATCGCCCATCCAATTAATGCCGAATGCAGGCAAAGAATTCAGGAAAAAGTTACGGCCGCCTTCAAAGAAGAGTTGGAAAAATCGAAGCAGCCGGGCTATAAACCGCTCGATGATTTTGACGAGCCGGACAACGATGTTCCTGAAATAGTCTCGTAACTAAAAGGGCCTGTTTTACCGGTTCAGGCCAGACTGATTTAGCGTGAGGGGGTTATTTAGGCGGAGATTGAAAGAAATCTCTTTATTACGGATTACCGACCACTCTGTAGTGGTGTTAAGGCATACCCCCACGAGACATATAACATCCGCCGCACAGCAAGATAATAGGAAACGCAGTTAGGTTAAAACTACCCCCGTTTTTTTATGTGGCAAGGTCGTTAAGAACCTTTTCAAGGGCAACATCCAGCCGCCCATTGAGGTCGTATTGGCCTTTGGTAAGCTGTTGACGAACGTCAAGAATCTTTTCCCTACGAACCTCCGGCAACGAAGCGATCTTCTTTAACACCTGCCCAATAGGCGTGGTATCGATATTTTCAAGTATTTGCTCCATAAGCAAATCTTCATCCCGAATCGGACTTTCATTCAGAAAATCCGACCCTCGATTTTGGCCTTCGGCGCAGCTATTGGAACCGAAATCCGGCATTTTAAGTACCCTATTTAACCGGCTACAGGCGAAAGTATCCATATTTTCGTCCGAAAACGCCAACCACTATATCTTGTATGTCCCATAAATCCGTTTCGGGACCCTAAACAGCCTTACACCGATGTTATCGACAAGAATATCTGAAAAACTTTAGAAAAGTTTGCTGCTTGCCTAACTGCCATAAAAACATAGAGTTATATCGATTCGGGGTAAAATACGACTTGCCAATACTGAAAATCGGCATTTCAAAAACCCTCTTTTTGTAAGAAAACGGGCAGTAAAAGTATAATTGGGGAAATTGGGTAATATACTATATGTTGTAATACATAGAATCAAATAGTTGATTGATGAGATTTTTTGAATAATTTACGTAAGCCCCTTTTACAAAAGAACTTAAAAAGAAAAATGCACAAAAACAGGAGTGAGAAAAATGGTGAAAAAGTGAGAAAAAGTGAGAAAAAACGCGAAAAAAGTGAGAAAAATTGCAAAAAAATGAAAAAAATGGAGAAAAATAGAGAAAAATGGGTACGTTTTTGGGAAAAAAAGAGAAAAAATGAGAAAAAATGAGACGGATTCGTGACTCGTCGCTCGTGGTTCATGGATCGTGGTGAGTGTTTCGTGGTTCGTGGTTTGTGGGGAGTGTTTCGTGTTTCGTGGGTGAGATTTTAGATTGACGAAGTCAATAATCTATATTATTTTTGGGGCTAAAAAGGTTTGCCCCGATGGGCCTTGTTGAGGCCTATCGGGGCAGTGCCTGCGACCCGCCAAAGGCGGGCTACTTGTTATGACAAGCACGGCAAAATAAAAAAGCCACAGGACATGGGTTACATATGCTGCGGTTGGTCGCCCGAAGGCAGGTGCCTGCGAATTTTTCATCTTATTGTGGAAAACACACAGACACGGGTCAGTTATAATTGATAAAATAATAGCGTATAGGACGGAGATTAGTCAAGAAAAAAATAAAAAAATTTGTAACCAGTTTTAGGAGATGTATTATGAGCTTTTACACACTCGGGCTGGATATCGGGAGCAATTCGGTCGGGTCTGCTGCAGTTGATTTAGAGAGGCGTTTAATAAGGATGGGGGTAAGTGTTTTCCCAGCAGGAGTGGAGGAACAAACAGACAAAAGAGGAGCGCCAAAAAATCAAGCACGGCGCTCACAAAGACAGCAAAGACGCTCAATCGAAAGACGAGCAAAACTTAAAAGACGACTTCGCCAATATCTCATCAAAAAGAACTGGATACCAACAGAAAAAAACAAACTTCAAGAATGGCAAAATCTCAATCCGTGGATTTTAAGAAAAGATGCTCTACATAGAGAATTAACTGATGAATACGAATTTGGAAGAATCCTGCTCCATCTGGCACAAAGACGCGGAGCATGGTGGTTCGATGAAGAACCAGAAGAAACAGAAGAAACAGAAAACAGCAAAAAAAAGAAAAAGGACCCAACGGAAACACCCGGAACTGTCGAATACACCAAGGCGATAATGACGCAAAAAAGTGCCGAAACATTCGGTGAACTTGTAGCAATAGAATATGAAAACAGAAAAACTACCACGACAAACAATAAAATAAGAAATGACAGAGTTAGAAACAGGGCCGATGCCTTTGGTGAAAAAGAATCTGAATTTGTGGCTGACAGGCATATGATACTTGCAGAATTTCTGAAAATTTGGGAAACACAAAAAAGTTTAGGCGGACAACTTGCAGAACAACTAACAGATGAAGTCAAAAAAGAAATTTATAATCTGCAAAAAACTAATACATGGAGATGTCAAGGCGTATTGTTTAGCCAGAGAAAGGCGTACTGGAATCTCGGAACACTCGGAAGATGCGATTTAGAGCCAACGGATATGAAGTGCCCCAAGGCAGATATGTATGCACAGGAATTTTTGGTTCTTACAAGCGTTAATACTATCCGTATTACTCCACCAATGGAAGCAAGCAGAAAATTAGACGATAAAGAAAGACCAAAAGTTATAAATGCTGTCAGAAAACAAAAAACAGCTTCCGAGAGCACGATAAGAAAAGCGTTAGGAATAGATAAAGGTGCAGAGAAAACACATTACACACTAAACACTGACGGGGATAAATTTACCGTAAATGGTGATTGGTTTTATTCTCAAATAGTTTGTGGAGCTATTGGTGAGGATATTTGGGCAACATTTGATGACAAAAAAAAGGAATCTGCAAATAAAGCGATATTGAAATTTGATCCGAATGAAGAATCTGATGAAAGTAAAATAAGGACAGGTTGTAAAAAATGGTGGGGTTTGGATGGTAAACAAGTCGAAGATTTTATCTCTGCCTGGAAAAAAAGACCCAAGAAATCCGAAAGAGTAAATCTTTCAAGAAAAGCAATTAAAAATCTATTGCCGTATTTAAGAGACGGCTGGAGTGTAACAGAGGCAAGAAATATGTTTGCCGAAGATGCCTCAAACGGTGCGGACGACTTAACAAGACGAAGATACTCGACCAAAGAAGTCGTAGTAGATAAGCGAATCAGACATTTTCAGGAAAAACACCCAAATATATTACCTCCTGTATCAGAGGGGATTTCTAATCCGGTTGTCAGAAAAAGTATTCACGAGGTTAGAAAGCATTTGATGGAATACATCAAGCAAAACGGTCGTCCCGATAGAGTAGTAATAGAACTTGCCAGAGAAGCAAGACAGACTGAAAAGGTTATTGCAAAAGAAATACAAAAAAACAAAGCGATTAAGGCTCTTAAAGATGGAATCATTGAAACACATAATCTTAAAGCTCTCGGTATAACGATTACCCAAAGAGAAAGAGCAATACAACGTGTCAGGTTATGCAGGCAACAGAGAGAAATGTGTGCTTATTCGGGTATAACTATAACTGATGTAATGGCAGCCGATGGAAGCGGGCTTGAAATTGACCATATCGTACCAAGAAGTAAAGGTGGCAATAATGGTATGAATAATTTGGTTTTATGCTTTTCAACAGCTAATCAGGGTAAAGGCAATAGAACGCCGATAGACTGGTTAAGTAAAGAAGATTTCAGAAAATTAGAGCTAAGATTCAAACACTTACAGAAGAGTAAAAAGGGGAAAAAGGAAGAGAGTAAAAAGAGCCAGCGTGTCATAACAAAGGATAATGTTGATATGGTGGATAACGCGAAATGGGAAAACCTTCACCGCAAAACACCCAAAGAAGGTTTTACTGAAGAACAACTTCGTTCAACTGCTTATGCGGCAACGCAGACAAGCGATTGGATAAACAAAGTTTTGTACGGTAGTGAAGACAGAGGCAAAAGATATGTTTTTGCTTCGAGAGGCGATTATACCGGAATACTTAGAAGAGACTGGGGATTATTTTTTGATGAAGATGGCGAACGGAGTGAAAAAGGGAGAAAAAACAGGGGTGACCACAGGCATCACGCAGTTGATGCGGCGATAATAGCTATGACAACGCAGTGCCTGCCGAAAATAAAACAGTCCTTTATCGATTTTGAAAAGCAGAAAGAAAATAAGAGGATAGAACCCGACTGGAAAACCGTTGAACAGCCATGGGAAGGATTTAGCGAACAGCTTGCAGAGGAATATAAAAAACTGAAAGTTTCCCACAGGGCTTACAATAAACAAATTGCCGGTTATCTGCATAAAGACACAATTTATGGCCCGGCTGTGATTTATGAAAAGCATAAAAAAGATGATGAGAAAAAGGGTATTAAAAAAGGCGATGTAAAAATAAACGAAGACGGAAATCCTATACTAAAAGAGGGAATGTACATAAAAAGTATTCCTGCTGCAGGAATAAAACAAAACCATTTACGTATGCCGGATGGCTGGGACAAATTAAAAGAGGAATATAAATATTTGACCACGAAACCGGAGAAAAAAGCTATACGAAAAAAGATGCTGTCTCTCGAAGATGTGCCGCCAGCAAAATCCGGCGTTATCAGAGATATAGAATTAAGGGACAAAATACGCGACTGGCTCAGGGTGCATAATTTTGCAGACATGGGAAAAGCAAAAGCATACATTAAAGAAAACGGGCTTATTATAAACGGCACACCTGTTCGAAAAGTAAGAGTGCTTTGGAAATTGAATGAAGTTGTAGAAATTCCAAGAAAAAGTTTTAACTTTGAAACTGGTAAAATCGTAAAGGATAATAACTATAAATCGTTGCGCGTTTACCAAACACAAAATAACCACCACATTGAAATAAGAGAAAACAACAAAGGCAAATGGGTTGGAGAGGTAATTACCAACTTTGATGCAGCAAAACGAGTTAGAACAGATAAAAAGCCAATCGTTGACAAGAATGAAAATAAAAACGGCAAGTTTGTAATGTCTCTTGCAAGGGGTGAAGTTGTGCATATGAAACATCCTGATACCCAAGAAGCTAATTATTTTGTTGTATTTAAAATAGAT
Source organism: uncultured Pirellulales bacterium (assembly GCA_964405375.1). Classification (GTDB taxonomy): domain Bacteria; phylum Planctomycetota; class Phycisphaerae; order Sedimentisphaerales; family Anaerobacaceae; genus CAYONQ01. Next base: position 4,183 of record CAYONQ010000067.1, on the reverse strand, counting down.
CCCAGTAAATCAATTCACTTTACAAAACACACAGATGCAAATCCTGCAAGCAAAGGTGTAAAACTTCGTGAGGATGTTCCTTTGGTGCCGGATAAGTTACGACAAAATATAATATTCGATAAAGACTGCGTGCCGGAAAAAGTGAAAATTTCACCACTTGGTGAAGTGAAAGTGTTGGTGAAAAATTGATAAAGAATCTACTCTGATAAGACGGCAGGCAAGCCAATTCAATGGACGTAAGGTAACAGTTGACCCGTTAGGGCGGATATTTCCGGCGAATGATTAAAAGGGGGTTAAGGGTAAGGGGGTTCCTGCCGATAACATAGGCGATATGCAGAGGCGCGTTGGGTCTAATAATTTTTTTTAGATTCTTCGCTACGCTCAGAATGACAGCAAGGTCGCCGTGCCGGCGACTGCTAAACACAGGGGGTGGTAATGATAAAGAAGATTGTCGAGATAAGTAAGGCGGGGGCGTACCTGAGTGTTCGCTACGGGCAGTTGGTTGTCAAGCAGAGACCCTCAACAGGAAAGCAAAGTGAGCAGCAATTGAGGGCAGGCGGTGAAGAGAGAAGTATTCCATGCGAAGATATAGGCGTACTATTAGTTGACCATCGGGGGACAACGTACACACACTCTGTTTTCACAGAGCTTTTAGAAAAGGGCGCAGTGGTTGTTCTGTGCGGAGGCGACCATCACCCGGCGGGGATGCTGCTTCCTATCGAAAGTAACACCCTTCAAACGGAACGCTTCAGGCAACAAATCGAGGCGAAAGAGCCAGTAAAGAAAAGATTGTGGAAGCAGATAATCCGGGCGAAGATTAAACATCAGGCGAAATTGGCCGGGGCCGACAGTGACATTTATAAAGCGTTGATGGCGCTGCGGGAGCGGGTTCGCAGCGGTGACCCGGACAATATCGAGGCGCAGGTGAGCAGGAAGTATTGGCCAGCCTACCTTGCATATTTAACAGATTCCTCGACTCCTTCGACAAGCTCAGGACAAGTTTCGCTCGGAATGACAACTTTTCACAGGGACATAGACGGACAACCGCCGAATAACTTGTTGAACTACGGTTATATGGTGATGCGGGCGGCGGTTGCGAGGGCGCTATGCTCGGCGGGGTTGCTGCCTTCTTTGGGGATTCATCACCGGAATCGCTACAATGCGTTTTGCTTAGCGGACGATGTATTAGAGCCGTTCAGAGGGTTTGTCGAGGCGAAGGTTCGTGAGATATGTGAGCAAGAGGGTGTGCCGGATGAGCTTTCGCAGCCGATTAAGGCAAAACTGCTTGAGGTATTGTATGAGGAAGTGAACATCGGCGGATTCAAAGGGCCTTTGATGGTGGGGCTTCATCGGACGGCGGCGAGCTTGCAGCGAGTGTTTGCGGGTGAGCAAAAAGAGATAGATTTACCGGAAATGTAGCCACAGAGAGCACAGAGGGCACAGAGGATATAGATAATTCAGACACAGATTGACGTAGGATAAAGGTCTGGGTTCCCGCTTGCGCGGGAATGACGGATGGGCGGCATTATGATACTGAGTGGGTATAGAGCGATGTGGATATTTACGATGTTCGATTTGCCGACGGATACGAAAAAGGCGCGGAAAGATTACACACATTTTCGAAAAAATCTTTTAAAAAACGGCTTTAGTATGCTACAATACTCGGTGTATGTGAGGCACTGTGCGAGCGAGGAAAATGCGGATGTTCATTATGGAAGGGTTAAAGTTTTTTTGCCGCCGGATGGGGAGATTCGGCTTATTACGGTTACCGACAAACAGTTTGGCCGAATGCAGACTTTCTGGGGAAAAATGCGGAAACCGGCCCCTCCAGCACCCCAACAGCTCGAATTATTTTAGCATTTTGAGCCCGCAAGTCCTTAGACGACAAGGGCTTGCGGGCTTACTATTATAACTGACCCGTGTCTGAGTGCAAGCCACAACCACTCGAACCAGCCGCAAACACCACAGTGAATTATAACTGACCCGTGTCTGAGTGCAAGCCACAACTCCTCGATGAGATAGACCTTCATAGAGTTTATTATAACTGACCCGTGTCTGAGTGCAAGCCACAACTGATGTTTGACACCGTAGGTCACGACTATAATTATAACTGACCCGTGTCTGAGTGCAAGCCACAACTGTTCGACTATGGTGGTGTCCTTGTGGTGCATTATAACTGACCCGTGTCTGAGTGCAAGCCACAACATTTTAGATGCTGTATATAATGGTGAGGTAATTATAACTGACCCGTGTCTGAGTGCAAGCCACAACTAACCGTTCTCCTTCCTGGTAAGGGCTCTGATTATAACTGACCCGTGTCTGAGTGCAAGCCACAACCTCACAACGGAAGAGGAAAACTTAAGAGGTATTATAACTGACCCGTGTCTGAGTGCAAGCCACAACTTAATGTCTGCCCACGACAAATCCTCAGCAATTATAACTGACCCGTGTCTGAGTGCAAGCCACAACACTGTGGCCGGTGCTGTCCCCATACTGTTCATTATAACTGACCCGTGTCTGAGTGCAAGCCACAACAAGCTGACTCCACTGCTCTTTTTGATCGGCATTATAACTGACCCGTGTCTGAGTGCAAGCCACAACAACGTTGAGCCTGAGATAGACAGCCGGTTGATTATAACTGACCCGTGTCTGAGTGCAAGCCACAACATGGTTTGCCAGAGGAATTTCGACAGGCGGATTATAACTGACCCGTGTCTGAGTGCAAGCCACAACCATAATCGCCGCTTGCCGAGCCGGTATTCTATTATAACTGACCCGTGTCTGAGTGCAAGCCACAACTCGCCAAAGACCATACGCTGGTCTTTTTGTATTATAACTGACCCGTGTCTGAGTGCAAGCCACAACCGGCCTCTTTTTGGTGTGCCGGAAAGCCGCATTATAACTGACCCGTGTCTGAGTGCAAGCCACAACATAGGGCCGCTGGTAAAGTAACCGGTTGCCATTATAACTGACCCGTGTCTGAGTGCAAGCCACAACGGCGATGTCCTGTCGGGCAAAATCAAACCGATTATAACTGACCCGTGTCTGAGTGCAAGCCACAACCGCCTGAATTTGCGGGAATGTATCCGTGCCATTATAACTGACCCGTGTCTGAGTGCAAGCCACAACTTGCTTTTGCTGGCCCACGCCCCAAGTTTTATTATAACTGACCCGTGTCTGAGTGCAAGCCACAACACCTTATGCGGCCCTGGCCTTGATATTGGTATTATAACTGACCCGTGTCTGAGTGCAAGCCACAACCTGCGATTACAGCTTGATAAATGACAAGGCATTATAACTGACCCGTGTCTGAGTGCAAGCCACAACTTGCTTTTGCTGGCCCACGCCCCAAGTTTTATTATAACTGACCCGTGTCTGAGTGCAAGCCACAACACCTTATGCGGCCCTGGCCTTGATATTGGTATTATAACTGACCCGTGTCTGAGTGCAAGCCACAACCTGCGATTACAGCTTGATAAATGACAAGGCATTATAACTGACCCGTGTCTGAGTGCAAGCCACAACGACGGGTTTCAGTTGCTTATTGCTGGTAAAATTATAACTGACCCGTGTCTGAGTGCAAGCCACAACACGTTCCTATGACTCCGGCTATGGCTGAAGATTATAACTGACCCGTGTCTGAGTGCAAGCCACAACGGGGGTAGGGTAGTGGAGTTTTTGGTAGAGATTATAACTGACCCGTGTCTGAGTGCAAGCCACAACCAAGCGAATGAGTGATGCACAGAAACTAAAATTATAACTGACCCGTGTCTGAGTGCAAGCCACAACTAACACGGTCAGACGGTAAATCAAGTTTTAATTATAACTGACCCGTGTCTGAGTGCAAGCCACAACGGCTCAAAGACTGTAATAAAAGGCATACGAATTATAACTGACCCGTGTCTGAGTGCAAGCCACAACCGGCGACTTCTTTGCCCTCGGCGGTCAATCATTATAACTGACCCGTGTCTGAGTGCAAGCCACAACTGGATGCGGTATCTATATTTAATAAAAAACATTATAACTGACCCGTGTCTGAGTGCAAGCCACAACGAGCCAATCGCGGTGCCTTAATCAAGGCCAATTATAACTGACCCGTGTCTGAGTGCAAGCCACAACGCGATGACGTCGAGGAGAAAATCACGCAGCATTATAACTGACCCGTGTCTGAGTGCAAGCCACA